>JBKPOL010000505.1:0-8120 GCA_046733075.1 Pseudomonadota bacterium
GACCTGCGGCCGGGCGATGCGAAACTGAAGTTCGGCGGCAGCCATGCGGGTCATAACGGGCTGCGTGACATCCACGCGCATCTCGGCAGCGCCGACTACTGGCGGCTTCGCCTCGGCATCGGCCATCCCCGGAACACGGAGTTGCCGGAGCGCGAAGTCGTCGACTACGTGCTGAAGCCGCCTGCTTCCGACGATCGTGCGCTGATCGAAGAAGCGATCGCGCGTTCGCTGGAAGCGTGGCGCGACATCGCGTCCGGCGATATGGAGCACGCGATGATGATTTTGCACACGCGGCCGCGCGAGCCCGATTCCAAGGACGCGTAAGGCGTCGAAAACCCGCCCCCGGTTGGTCGGCAAGCGAGCGCCGTGCGTCTCGTGCCGATCAGCGCTCTGGTAAACGAGAGCATCGATGAGTCTCAAATGCGGAATCGTCGGTCTGCCGAATGTCGGAAAGTCGACGCTGTTCAACGCGCTGACGAAGGCCGGCATCGCCGCCGAGAACTATCCGTTCTGCACGATCGAGCCGAATGTCGGAATCGTGGAGGTGCCGGACCCGCGACTTGCATCGCTCGGCGCGATCGCCAAGCCGCAGAAGGTGATTCCGGCAACCGTCGAGTTCGTCGATATCGCGGGGCTCGTCGCCGGCGCTTCGAAGGGTGAAGGTCTCGGCAACCAGTTCTTGGCCAACATCCGCGAAACCGATGCAATCGCCCACGTCGTCCGCTGCTTCGAGGATCCGAACGTCGTGCACGTCGCCGGAAAGATCGATCCGCTCGGCGACATTGAGACGATCAACACCGAGCTTGCGCTGGCCGATCTCGCGACCGTGGACAAGCAGATCGGGAAAGTCGAGAAACAGGCGCGCGCGGGCGGCGACAAGGAGGCGCAGCGCGCGTTCGCGGTGCTGTCCAAAGTGCGCGTCGCGTTGAACGAGGCGCGGCCCGCGCGGACCGTTGATCTGTACGACGAGGAGCGTGCGCTCCTGCGCCCGTACTTCCTCCTGACGATGAAGCCTGCGCTCTATGTTGCCAAC
Source organism: Pseudomonadota bacterium (assembly GCA_046733075.1). Taxonomy (GTDB): domain Bacteria; phylum Pseudomonadota; class Gammaproteobacteria; order Burkholderiales; family Casimicrobiaceae; genus VBCG01. Next base: position 1,034 of record JBKPOL010000505.1, read on the forward strand.
GTCGCCGAGCACGGCTTCGAGAACAATCCGCTGCTCGAAGCGCTGCAGGCGTACGCGGCCCGCGAGCGCGCGCCGGTCGTCGCGATCAGCGCAGCGCTCGAAGCGCAGATTGCGGATCTCGAACCCGGTGACAAGGCGCTATTTCTCGAAGACATGGGAATGACGGAGCCGGGGCTCGATCGGCTCGTTCGAGCAACCTATGGTTTGCTCGGACTGCAGACCTATTTCACCGCGGGTCCCAAAGAGGTCCGGGCGTGGACGATTCCGGTGGGCGCGACCGCGTCACAGGCCGCGGGCGTCATCCATACCGACTTCGAAAAGGGCTTCATCCGCGCGGAGGTCATCGCGTACGCCGATTACCTCGCGTACAACGGCGAGCAGGGGGCGAAGGAAACGGGCAAGATGCGGCTCGAAGGGCGTGACTACGTCGTGCGGGACGGCGACGTCATGCACTTCCGGTTCAATGTCTGATGCGTCCGCGTTCCGCGACGGGCCGACACCACTTCTGATCTGATGCCTCGCCGCTCCCATCCGTTGGGGACTTTCGCGTCGTGCGTGCTGCTCGCGTGCGTTGGGTTACTTGCTGCCTGCGCCGGCTTGCCGCCGCGCTATCCGCCCCGCGTCGACGTCGTCGGCGTAGAGCTCGATCGAATCGATGGCCCGGACGCGTACTTCACCGTCACGGTCGATCTGACCAACACGGCGGACAGCGAAATCGTCGTGCAGGCGCTGCAGGGCCGATTGTCGATCGAGGGCGAGGAGGTCGCGCGCGCAACGCTTGCTTCGGCGCCAATCAGCATCCCGGCGCACGGAGTGACGCGCGCCGAACTTGCATCGCACACCGGCATGGATCACTTGTTGCGCGCTATCGCGGCCGCCATGCGTCGGGGTGCAACGCTTGTCGCGCCGGGCGCGCGACCCACGCTACGCTACGCGATCGATGGCAGCGCCACGCTGGGCGGAGGGTACCGCCTGCCGTTTTCGCGCAGCGGCGAGATCGGCGAGACGCCGAAATGAAATTGTCGTTCACCAAGATGGAAGGCCTTGGCAACGATTTCGTCGTCGTGGACGCAACGCGTACGCCGTTCACATTGAGCGCGTCGCAGATCCGCGCGCTTGCCGACCGCCGGTTCGGCGTCGGTTGCGATCAGGTTCTCGTCGTCGAGCGTGCGTCGAGCGACGAGCGTCGCGAAGCACAATCCGAACGAAGCCTGGCGCGCCAAGCCGGCGAGAGCACCGATTTTCGTTACCGGATCTTCAACGCGGATGGCGGCGAAGTGGAGCAGTGCGGCAACGGCGCGCGCTGCTTCGTGGTGTTCGTCCGCGAGCGCGGTCTCACCGACAAGCGCGAGATTCGCGTCGAAACAGCGGGCGGCGTCATCGTGCCGAGACTCGAGGACGACGGCGAAGTGACGGTGGACATGGGCGTTCCGCACTTCGAGCCCGCCGTCATTCCTTTCATCGACGGAACCGGCCAGGTGGTCGAGCCGCTCGACGTCGATGGCGTCACCGTTCAGGTAGCGGTGCTGTCGATGGGCAACCCGCATGCCGTTCAGCTCGTCGACGATGTCGACACCGCGCCCGTAGCGCTACAGGGACCTTCGATTGAGCATCATTCACGGTTTCCGAAACGCGTGAACGCCGGGTACATGCAGGTCGTCGATCGCGCTAACATTCGCCTGCGCGTTTTCGAGCGCGGGGTTGGCGAGACGCTCGCCTGCGGCACCGGCGCCTGCGCCGCGGTCGTCGCGGGTCGCCGTCGCGGCTTGCTGGATGAGCGAGTGCGCGTCGTCACCCGCGGGGGCGCGCTCGTCATCGTTTGGACCGGCGGCGATTCGCCGGTCCTGATGAAGGGTCCGGCGCGCACCGTTTTCGACGGCGAATGGCGGGTACCGACCGAAAGATGAATTCGCTGCGGCGTAATGGCTGAAGGATCGGGATGGATGCAAGCGCAGTTGCGGAATACCTGAAGAAGAATCCGTCGTTTTTCGAGGACTACGCCGACGTCGTCGCACAGATCTTCGTCCCGCATCCGCACGGTGGCCACGCCATCCCGATCGCCGAACGGCAAATGCTTGCGCTCCGCGATCGCGTCTACGAGCTCGAGCAGAAGCTCCGCGAGCTTGTCCAAAACGGCGTTGAAAACGACGCGATCGGCGAGAAGCTCCATCGATCGACGCTCGCGTTGTTCGCCGCAACCGATCTCGAAACAACGCTCGCGGTGTTGTCGCACAGCCTTCGCGAGGATTTCAACGTGCCGCAGGTCGCGATGCGCCTGTGGAGCAGGCAGACGCAGTCACTGCCGGAATTTGCGCCGACATCCGACGCTTTGCACGACTACGCCGCGCGATTGCGCTCTCCGTACTGCGGCCCGGAAGCCGCGCTCGATTCGCGCGAATGGTTCGCCGATGGCTCGATGGCGAAATCGTTCGCTTACCTGCCGCTGCGTACCGGCGACACGTTCGGGCTGCTCGCGCTTGCGAGCGATGACGTGCGGCGATTCCATCCCGGCATCGGCACCGTCTACCTGCTGCGACTCGCGGAGCTCGCGAGCGTCGCAATCGTCCGCTTTCTCCCCGCATAGCGTCTCGATGCGATGACGGCGCCGCGCGCCCCGACCGGGATCACCGGCGAAAACGCGGCCCTGTTCGATGCCTTCGCGCTTCACCTTGCAACGCGGACGCCCAACACGAGGGACGCTTACCTGCGCGATGTCGCGCAACTTTTCACGCTTGCCGATCCGACGCCGATCGCGCGCGTCGAGCGTAGGCAGCTGATGCGTTTCGTCGGAACGCTGCATGGTCGAGGCTTGTCGGGTCGAAGCCTCGCGCGCACGTTGTCCGCGTGGCGCGCGCTTTATCGCTTCCTCGCCGAGCACGACCCTTCGTTGCCCGAGGATCCCACGGCGGGAGTCAAGGCGCCCAAATCGCCTCGCCGCTTGCCCGCAGCGCTTTCGCCCGATGAGGCCGCAAAGCTCGTGGCCATCGAAGACGACGGCGCGCTCGCGTTGCGGGATCGTGCGCTCTTTGAACTCGCCTACTCGTCGGGGCTGCGGTTGTCCGAGATCGCGGGGCTCGACGTTGCCGGCTGCGATCTCGCCGGCGGCGAAGTCCGGGTGTTCGGCAAGGGCAGCAAGGAGCGCATCGTTCCGGTCGGCGCCGCCGCACGGGACGCGATCTCGACCTGGCTCAAGACGCGGGATGCGTTTGCGGCTGCAAGCGAGCAGGCGATGTTCATCGGTCGCCACGGACGCCGGCTGTCGCCGCGCGCAATTCAGCAGCGCCTCGGAGCGTGGGCGATCCGCCAGGGGCTTTCACGTCACGTCCATCCGCATATGCTGCGGCACTCGTTCGCTTCGCACGTTCTGCAATCCTCAGGCGACCTCCGCGCCGTCCAGGAGATGCTCGGCCACGCGTCGATTGCCAGCACGCAGGTCTACACGCATCTCGATTTCCAGGCGCTCGCGAAGGTGTATGACGCTGCCCATCCGCGCGCGAAGCGCAAGCGCGGGAAGTAGCCTCGTCGCACCGCGTCGCGAACAAAACAACGGGCGCCGGTCGGCGCCCGAAATCCCTGGAGGAGGGGTCGTGCTGGAAGCTGTCTACATCCGGTACGCCGACTCGCCGTGCGCCGAGATGTCGAGGCCTTCGCGTTCTTCCTCTTCCGGCACGCGCAGGCCGACGGTCATGTCGACGATCTTGTACGAGATATACGCGACGATCGCCGACCAGACGATCGTGATGCCTACGGCCTTGGCCTGGATCCAGAGTTGCGCCAGATAGCCCGGATACTCGGTCTTGCCTGTGACCCAGTCGGAGACGACGCTCGGTCCGCCGAGTGCCGGCGACACGAAGATGCCGGTCAGGAGCGCGCCCAGGATCCCGCCGACCGCATGGACGCCGAAGACGTCGAGCGTGTCGTCGACGCCGATGAGCCGCTTCAGGCCGTTCACGCCCCACAGGCATACGAGGCCCGCCGCCAGTCCGATCACGAACGCGCCGGGAATGCCGACATTACCGGCCGCAGGCGTGATCGCGACGAGTCCGGCAACCGCACCGGATGCCGCGCCAAGCATCGACGGCTTCGCCTTCCACATCCACTCGCCGAATGTCCATGAGAGCACCGCACACGCCGTGGCGAGGAAGGTGTTCATGAACGCGAGCGCCGCGGAATTGTTCGCTTCGAGCGCGGAACCCGCATTGAAGCCGAACCACCCGGCCCACAGCAGCGACGCACCGATCATCGTCATCGGGAGGTTGTGCGGCGCCATCGCTTCGCGGCCGTACCCGACCCGCTTGCCGATGACGATTGCGCCGACCAGTCCCGCGATTCCCGCATTGATGTGCACGACAGTTCCGCCGGCGAAATCGAGCGCACCCATTTGCCAGATCCACCCCGCCTTCGCATTCTGCGCATCGACGACGTTCGCGGCGGTGTAGGCGTCGGGTCCCGGCCAGAACCACACCATGTGTGCAACGGGCACGTAGGCGAACGTGAACCACAGCACGGCGAAGATCAGCACGGCCGAGAACCGCACGCGCTCGGCGAACGCGCCTAGGATCAGGCACACGGTGATTGCGGCGAACGTCGCCTGGAACGCGACGTACACGAGTTCAGGCAGCGGCGTGTTCTTGGAGAACGTCGCCGCCATCGAGAACTCGCTCTTCGCCGAATCGAACGTGCCCTTGAGGAACAGCCGGTCGAAGCTGCCGAAGAACGCGTTGCCCTCGGTGAACGCGAGGCTGTAGCCATAGACGCACCACAACACCGTGATCAGCGAGAACACGACGAACACCTGCATCAGGACCGACAGCATGTTCTTGGAGCGCACCATCCCGCCGTAGAAGAGGGCGAGCGCGGGCACGCTCATGATCAGCACGAGCGCGGTGGACACCAGCATCCACGAGACGTCGCCCTTGTTTGGAGCAGGCGCCGCGGACGGCGCGGCCGCAGCGGATGCCGAGGGCGCGGACGTCGTCGTCGGTCCATCCTGCTTCGCATCCGCGGCCTTCCCGTCCGCAGCCGGCGCCGCCGTCGTCGCGGCGGGTGCCACGGGCTTGTCCTGAGCGATCGACGGTGCGGCGAGCGCGAACGCGCAGACGACGCCCAGCATCACGAATATTTTTTTCATTTCAACGCTCCCATCACAGCGCATCCGCGCCGGTCTCGCCGGTGCGGATGCGCACGACCTGCAAGAGGTCGAACACGAAAATCTTGCCGTCGCCGATCTTGCCGGTGTTCGCCGATTTCTCGATCGCCTCGATCGCGCGCTCGAGCAGTTCCTCGCGCAATGCGGCTTCGATCTTCACCTTCGGAAGGAAGTCGACGACGTATTCGGCGCCACGATAGAGCTCGGTATGTCCCTTCTGCCGACCGAACCCCTTCACTTCCGTGACGGTGATTCCCTGCACGCCGATCGCGGAGAGCGCCTCGCGGACCTCGTCGAGCTTGAACGGCTTGATGATGGCGGTGACCAGTTTCATGATGGGTTTCCCGTGTGCCCGCGTGGCTAGAACGTCTTCTTGACGTAAACGACGCCGCGATCCTTCGCGGTGTTGTAGCCGGTCAGATCGGTATAGAACCGCGACTTGGCGTCGTTCCCCGTGTAATACGCGCCGACCTCGACGTTCTTGAACAGGCCCTCCGGAACTGTGTACGAGACGCCGAGCTTCCAATCGGTGTACGAGACCTTGCCGCCCGTGGAGAAATCGTTGTCGTCGCCGTCGTGGCGAACGTCGAGGTGGCCGACGTGACCGATCAGCGCGACGCCGGTGTCTGCGATCGGATAGGTGGCGCTACCGTCGATGTACCAGGTGCCGTCGGTCTTCTGACCCGTCGGGCGCGCGCCGAAGTAATCGGTGAGGCTGTAGGAAACCTTGACGCTGACCCACCTCCAGCCGAGCGCGCCGTACAGTTCCCATGTGTCGGCGTTGACGACGCCGGAATTTCGACTGCCGGGGTAGACGTAGCCGTAGACGCCGAGGTCGTAGAAGAAATCGGAGCCCGGGAAGTTGTTCTTGTATCCGCCGTAGAAGTCCCATTCGAGGCTCGACCGGTTGTACGCGCCGAAGTCCTCGAGCCAGCTGATGTTCGATGCCCACGTGCCCGCGTAGAAGCCGCTTGAATGGCCGTAATCGAATCCGCCTTGAACGGCGGGTTTTCCGCCGGTCTGGGCTATGCCCCGGAAGATGTACTCGCTGAAGAGGCCCACATTCGCCGTGAACGTGTGTTCCGGCGCGGGAGGCGCGGCCGGCGTCTGGGAATGCGCCGGGTGCGCGAGCGTCAAGACGGTGAGCGCGGCGAGGGAGATGGCAGAATGCGTTTTCATGGCGAGCGGGTTCCTGTTGTTGTGATGTCGACCGTCGACGTGTTTGCACGCTGTGTGCCTGCCGCAGAAAGGCGTGCGGGATCAGTAAGTTGGCGGCAAAACGTCGGCGAACAGGACCGGCCGGTCGCTCCGCGTGCACCAGAACGGCGCAGACGTCGGCACCGGTCGCACGGGCCTGGGGCACGGGATCGATGACGCCCGCAGTCGGTCCAAGCGCCAACGGAATCTGACAGGGAGACAGCGATGCTGAACGCGAGAACGCTCGATGAACTGGCCGCCCGGATCGGTAAAGCGCTCGAAGGCTCGCCGGTCAAGGATCTGGAAAAAAACGTCAAGGCGATGCTTGCGAGCGGGCTTGCCCGCCTCGATCTCGTCACCCGCCAGGAGTTCGACACCCAGGCGGAAGTGCTGCGCAAGACACGCGAGAAGGTGGAGCGCCTCGAACTCATTGTCGCGGAGCTCGAAGCGAGGGTGACGCCGCCGCCGCCGCCTCCGGTCGTGTGAACGACCGCGACAGCGTTTTGCGCGACGCCGACGAAGCTCCTTGCGTCGGGTGCCGCGTAATGGTCAGCAATCCGTCAGTCGAATGTCAGGTCGCGGGACACGGGTCGCGCGTGCAGCGTTCGAACTCTCGACGTTGCGAGATCCCCCCGCATGACAGGAGCGCGAAGCCGTTGCAGAGCGAAGACGTCTCGCTCGAGAGAGAGCGAAGGGTGGTGCCGCGCTCGCCCATGAGCAATGACGGCTCGGACACGGCGC
>JBKPOL010000506.1:0-7714 GCA_046733075.1 Pseudomonadota bacterium
GTCCAGTTCCTTCAGGTACGCCCACGTCTTCTCCCAGCCGTTGACGGGGTCGCGCGGATCCTTGTCGCCCAGCACGTAGGGTAAACCCATCAGGAACGTGAAGCCCGGGCCGGAATTGGCGGGCCGGGCGTAGCCGAAGCGGTTCGGATTCGCCTTGCACCAGGCAAGCAATTCTGCCGGGGTGGTCGGCGCCTCCTTCACCTTGTCGGGGTTGTATTCGAGGAGCGGCCCGGCCGGCATGAACGTGACGACCAGTGCCTGGCCTTGCGCAAGGTCCTGCATCTTGCGCGCGGCAGGCAGGTAGTTATCGAGGACCCCCGGAAACTTCGCGCTGTGATCGGGCAGCATCGTGACCCACAAGCCCTGGTCGATGCCATTGGACAGCGCCACGACGCCCGTGAGCACGAGATCGATGTCGCTTCGACCGGCGTTCTGCATCGCCTTGAGCTTGGCCGGCAACTCCGGCGCCGGCGCCTTGGTGAAGTTGACCTTGCCGACGAGCTTCGGGTTCTTCTGCTGGTACGCCTCGATCGCCGCCTGCGTGAGCGCGAGATCGCCCGCGACGTCGACGACGTTGATCGTCAGCGGCGCACTCGGTGCAGCGACCTGCGCGCCTGCAGGCGAGGACGCAAGCAGAAACGGCGCGATGGCCGCGAGCGCAACGATCAAACGGCCGCGCATCCGCTGGCGCGAGTACGCGCGGCCGTGCGTTTGATGGCGCGGCGAGCACGCGCGATGCGAGCAGCGAAGTTGCCTGGGCGAAGCTGGCATGTAGGATGTCCCTTGTGAAGAGCCCGCCGCGCAATCGCGCCGCGGGCCTTGCCATTTCATAGCTGGATCGCCCTCTCGAATCGGGGACCTGCGTCCGCCTCGCGGGCAATGCGGTGACGGGAGCCGCCTCATCGGTCGCAATGATGCGACTCCCGTGACATCGTCGAAGCTACTTCGTCTTCTGCGCCCCCACCTGCTGGTCCCAGATGCGGAACATCTCGACCTGCTGCTTGGCTTCGAGCGACTGCGTATGCGGGAATTTCGCCAGCCATTGCTCGTATTCCGGCCGACCGAACTCCTTGATCGCGTCCTGGCTTTCCTTGGGCGCCATGTCGAGCGTCACGCCCTTCACCGCGGGACCCGGGTAGAAATACCCCTTGTCATACGTGAGCGCCTGCGCCTCGGGCTTCAGCATGTACGCCATCAGCTCGAGCACGACGTTCATTTTCTCGGCGGGCACACCTTTAGGCACGACCATGTAGTGCGCGTCGTTGATCCATGTCATTCCGTTAAACGACGCGACTTTGTAGGACTTCGGGACGATGCCGAGAATGCGCGGGTTCAGATCCCAACCGGTCATCGTGACCGTCATGTCGCGAGAACCCTCGCCGAGCTCCTTCATCACCGCACCGGTCCCCGTCGGGTAATACTCGATGCAGCTGTTCAGGTCCTTCAAGTACGCCCACGTCTTGTCCCAGCTTGCCGGGTTCTTCGGGTCCTTGTCGCCGAGGAGATACGGCAAGCCCATGACGAACGTGCGGCCCGGGCCGGAATTCGCCGGCCGCGCATAGATCAGCCGGTTTGGATTCGCCTTGCACCATGCAAGCAGTTCCTGCGGCGTGGTCGGCGCCTGCTTGACCTTATCCGGGTTGTACTCGAGCAGCGGTCCCGCCGGCATGAACGCAACTTCGATTCCGTAATTGCCCGCGAGCTCCTGCATCTTCGCCGCTGCAGGCTGGTAATTGCCCATGAGGTTCGGAAACTTCGAGGCGTGTGCGGGAAGGATCTGCTCGAGGAGTCCTTGCTCGATGCCGGCCGCGAGAAAATCGGTGCCGGTCAGCACGAGGTCGATATCGCTGCGGTTCGCACCCTGCATAGCCTTCAGCTTGCCCGGCAACTCGGGCGCAGGCGCCTTCGTGAAGTTGATTTTCGCGACCAGGTTCGGATTCTTCGTCGCGAAGTTCTGCATCGCGTCCTGTGTCAGCGCCAAGTTGCCGGCGACGTCCACGACATTGATCGTGACCGGGCTCTTCGGCGCCTGCGCGGACACATTGCCCACGCCGACGGCGAACACCGCCGCCGTGGCGAGCGCCACCGCCGAGAACCGGCGTACGACGCGGCGCCTTTCCTGCGATTGCACGTTACGCTTCATGAACATCCTCCTGGGATTGGGCATGCTGCCCGTCGTTGAATTGTGCGCCGCGCGCAAATGCGCACGACGGGTCGAAGTTGATGATGCGCCGGGCCGATCTCTGACATAGCGACCCTCATGCCCGAACCGTACGCCGGCCGCGTGCGGTGGGCGCAATCGGCGAACGCCGCTGGTCCGCGACGTCGGGCCCGGCCTTGTCCACGCCGCGCTGGAATTCCCGCGCGACCCGCGAGAGGTGTCGATGCATCGCGGCGCGTGCTGCATCCGAATTGTGCGCGGCCACCGCCGTGGCAATTGCCGCGTGGTCGCGGATCGTGCGCTCCGCGAGCTCGGGCGTGTGGAAGTGTTGCTGCAGTCGGCCCCACAGCTCCGCGCGCTGGTCCCACAGGCCTTCGACGACGAGCTCGAGCGAGCTGTTGCCGGTGGCCTTGGCGAGCCGCAGGTGAAAGTCGCGATCCTCGGCTTCGCGCGCGGCGAAGTTGTCGATGTTCGTCGCCATCCGCGCGACGCTCTCCCGCAGCGCATCGGCATCGGTGGTCGACGCAACCGTCGCCGCGAGCGCGGCCACTTCGCCTTCCACCAGCTTGCGTGCCGCGAGCAGCTCGAACGGACCCGGTCCCGCATCGCCGCTCGCGCGGTTCGCCCCTTCGGGGGGCGTCGTGACAAAGATGCCCGTGCCGACGCGCACATCGACGAGACCGCTCATTTCGAGCGAGATGATCGCCTCGCGCACCGACGTGCGGCTTACCCCGAGCGACACCGCGAGCTCACGTTCCGCAGGCAATCGCGAACCCGCCGGAAACTCGCCGCTCGCGATCAACTGAGCGAGCTGATCGGCGATCTGGCGATAGAGTCGTCGCGGTTCGACGGCCTGCAGTGGCAACGCTTCGGCTCCGTGGCTGGTTCGGTGCACGTCCTGGCAAGCGCGCATCGAGCAGCGTGCCTGCGTAGACGACTCGTGGGTCCGTCGACGGGCGTTGCCGCGACTCGACGCATGGTAGCTTCGGCCTTATACTCTGGTCAAGTGGCCAGACCACCGTACCGCGCCGGATCGCGTGCGTGGCACTCGGACCACGAGTCGACGTCGGGGCCCCGCCGTTCGAGTCGCGCCCGCGTTAAACGTCCCGCCCTCGTCTTCGGATCAAGCTCATGACCGCCGTTTCTCGTCGTCGCATCGCAGTCGTCGGTCTCGGCATGGCCGTGACGCCGCATGCGGAGAGCCTGCGCGATCTTGCGCAGCGGGTCGACGTCGTCGCCGCATACAGCCGAAGCGCCGAACGGCGCGATGCATTCGAGAAACGTTTCGGATTCCCGGTGACCGGCGACCTTGACGCGATCGTCGGCGATCCATCGATCGACGCCGTGCTGATCCTCACGCCGCCGCGCACGCACCTGCCGCTCGTCGAGCGTTTCGCGCGCGCCGGCAAGCACGTGCTGGTCGAAAAGCCGCTGGAGGCGGAAACCCCGCGCGCCGACGCAGTCGTTGCGTGTTGTGACGACGCGGGCGTGCGCCTCGCCGTTGTGCTGCAACACCGTTTCCGGCCGGCCGCGCGCGCCCTGGCGGACCGCCTCCGAAGCGGTGCGCTCGGCGACATCGCCGTCGCGTCCGTCCACGTCCCCTGGTGGCGTCCGCAGACGTATTACGATGAGCCGGGGCGCGGCACGCTGTCGCGCGACGGCGGCGGGGTGCTGATCACGCAAGCGATTCACACGCTCGACTTGTTCCTGACGCTGACGCCACGCGTCGCGGAAGTCGCGGCGTTCACGGCCACCACGCAGCTGCATCGGATGGAAACCGAAGACATCGCGTGCGCGACGCTGCGCTTCGCCAATGGTGCGCTCGGCACGCTGAACGCGACGACCGCGAGCTACCCGGGGTTTGTCGAGCGGATAGAGATCGTCGCCACGCGCGGCAGCGCCGTGCTCGCGGGCGGCAAGGTCGACCTTTACTTTCACGACGGCCGACGCGACACGCTGGGCGAGGAAGCAACGCTTGGCGGCGGCGCCGATCCGATGGCGTTCACCAACGAAGCGCATCGCGCCGTGCTCACCGAATTTTTGGACGCGCTCGACGACGATCGCCCGCCGCGCAACGACGGCGGTTCCGCGCTGCTTGTGCATGACCTGATCGATGCCGTGCTCGAATCCTCCCGCGCGCACTCTCCCATCTCCGTTCGCCAGCGATCCTGCCCATGAAGATCTCCGCAGCCCGCGTCATCGTCACCTGTCCCGGTCGCAATTTCGTCACGCTGAAGATCGAGACCGACGAAGGGATTACCGGCATCGGCGACGCCACGCTGAACGGCCGCGAGCTGGCCGTCGCCGCGTACCTGAACGAGTACGTGATCCCGGTGCTGATCGGACGCGATCCCGCGCGCATCGAGGACACGTGGCAATACCTGTATCGGGGCGCTTACTGGCGTCGGGGGCCGGTGACGATGAGCGCGATCGCCGCCGTCGATACGGCGCTGTGGGACATCAAGGGCAAGGTCGCCGGCTTGCCCATCTACGAGGTACTCGGCGGTGCGAGCCGGAGCGGCGTCATGGTGTACGGGCACGCCAACGGCAACGATATCGCCGAGACCGTGGACGAGGTCGTCCGGTACGCCGAGCTCGGCTACAAAGCCATCCGCGCTCAATCGGGCATTCCGGGGCTCGCGTCGACGTACGGTGTTGCGAAGGACAAGTTCTATTACGAGCCCGCCGATGCGATGATCCCGACGGAGAACGTGTGGTCAACGACGCGCTATCTCGATCACGTGCCGAAGCTCTTCGATGCCCTGCGCGCGCGCCTCGGCTTCGAGCATCATCTGCTGCACGACGTTCATCATCGGTTGACCCCGATCGAGGCCGGTCGCCTCGGCCGCTCGCTCGAGCCGTACCGGCTGTTCTGGATGGAAGACCCGACGCCCGCGGAAAACCAGGAAGCGTTCCGGCTGATCCGCCAGCACACGGTGACGCCGCTCGCCGTCGGTGAGATCTTCAATACGATCTTCGACTGCCAGACGCTCATCAGCGAGCAGCTGATCGACTACATTCGGACCACCGTTGTGCATGCGGGCGGGATCACGCACCTGCGGCGGATCGCGCATCTGGCCGAGCTCTACCAGGTACGAACGGGCTCACACGGCGCGACGGATCTGTCGCCCGTATGCATGGGCGCGGCGCTTCACTTCGACACGTGGGTGCACAACTTCGGCATTCAGGAATACATGCGGCACACGCCGGAGACGGACGCGGTGTTTCCACATGCCTATTGGTTCGAGAACGGGTATCTGCATCCCGGCAATGTGCCCGGACACGGTGTCGACATCGACGAGGCGCTTGCGGCTCGTTATCCGTATCGCGCAAGCGCGCTGCCGATCAACCGGCTTGAAGACGGGACGCTCTGGAACTGGTGACGGAGCGGTGACAGGGGCCTCTCGTCGATCAGCGTTGCGAATCGCCCCGAAGCAGCAGGAACAGGCAGCCCGCCACCATTGCGGCAGTGCCTCCGAGGAACAGCGTACCGATCTCGAAGCCACTGAACGTGTAGTGACCGGAAAGCCGGACGACGAGCGCAACTGCGCATACGACCACCCCCACCACGCCCATCAGCCTTCCCAACCACAGCAGCGCCTCGTCCATGCCGCCTCCGCGCGAGTGCTAGCGCGACTTCTCTCTCACATAATGCCCCGACCGGCCGCCGAGCTTCTCGATCAGCCGGATTCCGTCGATGCACATGTCGCGATCGACCGCCTTGCACATGTCGTAGATGGTCAAGAGTGCCGCCGCGACCGCCGTCAGCGCCTCCATCTCGACGCCTGTGCGGTCCCGCGTTTCGACCGTGACCTCGACAGTCACGTCGTCGTCGCCGCCTGCGAAGTCGACATGCACGCGCGTCAGCATCAGCGGATGCGCGAGCGGAATGAGGTCCGACGTGCGCTTCGCTGCCTGGATCGCCGCGATGCGCGCAACGCCCAGCACATCCCCCTTGCTGGCCGAGCCTTCACGAATCATCGCCGCCGTCGCCTTCCGCATTGCGATCCGCCCGGCAGCGCGCGCGACACGTTTCGTCACATCCTTGTCGCCCACGTCGACCATGTGCGCCTGTCCCGAGGCGTCGAAGTGGGTAAAATGCCGACGGGATATGCGAGCCGGGTCCTGCGTGGAAGTCCCGGGAGCGGTCGTACGGGCAGCGGCGGGATCGCTGGAGCGGGCCATGGCGAGGCCGGCGTTGCATGAACTCCGCCGGCAGGGCGGCATCTTAGCACCATCGCATCGGGTTCCTGTTCGAAGTGCACGACCATTTGAAAGCGACACACCGCCGGAAATGGACAGCGGCTGCGCTGGCCGTCGCGCTTGCGTCGACCCCGTTGCCGCCGGTACCCATCGTCGCGGGCGCGTCCGCTCAGACGTTGCCCGATCTCGGCGATTCGTCGCAGACGAACTTCTCGCCGATGCAGGAACGCAAGCTTGGCGAGACGATCATCCGGCAACTTCGCGCAACTGGCGCGTACATCAACGATCCGGAGGTCAACGATTACCTGAACGAGCTCGGGCATCGGCTCGTGGCCGCATCGAAGGATGTCAAGCAGGACTTCGAGTTCTTCGGCGTCCCTGATCCGCAGGTCAATGCCTTCGCGCTGCCGGGCGGCTACGTGGGCGTCCACACCGGCTTGATCCTGCTCACGCAAACCGAATCGGAGCTCGCGGGCGTGCTCGCGCACGAAATTACGCACGTGACCCAGCATCACATGGCGCGCGCACTCAACGCGCAGCGGGACTCGATGCTGATGTCGCTCGCCGGTCTCGCGCTCGCGATACTCGCGGCGCGCGGCAGCGGCGCATCGAGCGGCGATCGGGCGTCCGCCGCCATCGCCGCCACGCAGGCGCTGACGCTGCAGAACCAGCTCAACTTCACGCGTGAGAACGAGTACGAAGCGGACCGCATCGGCTTCCAGCGGCTCGATGCCGCCGGCTTCGACGTCACGGCGATGGCGACGTTCATGGAACGGATGCAGCGCGCGTTTCGCTTCGTCGAGGGGAACGCGCCGACATATCTGCGCACGCACCCCATCACGTACGAGCGTATCGCCGAGGCGCAGGGGCGCGCCGAGGGACATCCGTATCGCCAAGTCACGTCCTCGCTCGACTTTCATCTCGTGCGGGCGCTCGTGCGAAGCTACCAGGGTGACGCGAGGGACGCGGTCGCCTTCTTCGATGACGCGCTTGTCGAGCGCAAGTACAACAGCGAGGCCGCCGTGCACTACGGCCTCGTCGCATCGCTTCTGCGGGCCCGCGATTACAGTCGCGCTAAGAAGGAGCTCGCAATCCTCGAGAAGCTCGTGCCGCAACATCCGATGGTCGATGCGATCGCCGGTCACGTCATGCTCGATTCCGGCGACATCAACGGGGCGATCAAGCGCTTCGAAGCCGGCGTGATTCGCTACCCGAACAAGATGCAGCTCGTGTACGACTATCCCGATGCGCTTCTGCAGGCAGGTCGTAACGACGAGGCAGCGCAATTCATCGAGCGACAGATCACCCGCTTCCCCGGTGACGGGCCGCTGCAACTGCTCGCCGCCCGCG
>JBKPOL010000507.1:0-7841 GCA_046733075.1 Pseudomonadota bacterium
AACTCGACGATCAAAAGTGAAACCCTACATTTGATCGGTAGATTCTCCGTCGAAGTGCGTGCGGAGCAGGTCACTTCGACGCCCCAACTGCTTGAAGAAACGAGCGACTTGTGCGCGCTAACTACTCGAGGATTTTCGCCACCACGCCGGCGCCGACCGTCCGGCCGCCCTCGCGAATCGCAAACCGCAAGCCCTCTTCCATCGCAATCGGCGCAATCAGCGTCACCTGCATCGCAATGTTGTCCCCAGGCATCACCATCTCCGTCCCCGCCGGCAACTCCACGCTCCCCGTCACGTCCGTCGTCCGAAAATAAAACTGCGGCCGATAACCATTGAAAAACGGCGTGTGCCGACCCCCCTCCTCCTTGCTCAGCACATACACCTCGCAGCTGAACTTGGTGTGCGGCGTGATGCTCCCTGGCTTCGCCAGCACCTGCCCCCGCTCCACTTCCTCCCGCTTCGTCCCCCGCAGCAGCACCCCAACGTTGTCCCCAGCCTGCCCTTGATCGAGCAGCTTGCGGAACATCTCCACCCCCGTGCACACCGTCGACAGCGTCGGCTTCAATCCCACAATCTCCAGATTCTCCCCAACCTTCACCACCCCACGCTCCACCCGACCCGTCACCACCGTCCCCCGACCCGAAATCGAGAACACGTCTTCCACCGGCATCAGAAACGGCCCATCCACCAGCCGCTGCGGCGTCGGAATATAGCTGTCCAGCGCATCGGCGAGCTTCATGATCGAACCCTCGCCCATGTCCCCCTTGTCCCCCTCCAGCGCCATCTTCGCCGAGCCAATCACGATCGGCGTCGAGTCCCCCGGAAACTGGTACTTCGACAGCAGCTCCCGCACCTCGATCTCCACCAGCTCCAGCAGCTCCGCGTCATCCACCATGTCCGCCTTGTTCAGGTACACGATGATGTACGGCACCCCCACCTGCCGCGCCAGCAGAATGTGCTCCCGCGTCTGGGGCATCGGTCCGTCCGCCGCGCTCACCACCAGGATCGCCCCGTCCATCTGCGCCGCACCGGTGATCATGTTCTTCACGTAGTCCGCGTGCCCCGGGCAATCCACGTGCGCGTAGTGCCGGTTCGCCGTCTCGTACTCCACGTGCGCCGTGTTGATCGTGATCCCGCGCGCCTTCTCCTCCGGCGCGTTGTCGATCTGGTCGTACGCCCGCGCCTCGCCCCCGAACTTCTTGCTCAGCACCAGCGTCATCGCCGCGGTCAGCGTCGTCTTCCCGTGATCCACATGACCAATCGTCCCCACGTTCACATGCGGCTTCGTACGCTCGAATTTGCTCTTTCCCATGGTTCGCTCCAGCCTCGGTTTTTTCCTTGATCTTTACCCGTCGAATCGTCGGGCTCCGCCCGCGATTCCACGCTTACTCAACCGCGCAAAAGTAGGAGTGCACTTTTGCGCGCCTAGGTTTTCTTATTTATAACTGCCTCGGCGACGTTCTTCGGCGCCTCGGTGTAGTGCTTGAACTCCATCGTGTACGTCGCGCGACCCTGAGACAGCGAGCGCAGTGTCGTCGAATAACCGAACATCTCGGCGAGCGGCACTTCGGCCTTGATGACCTTGCCCGTCGGGTTGTCTTCCATGCCCTGCACGATGCCGCGCCGCGACGACAGATCGCCCATCACGTTGCCCATGAAGTCCTCCGGCGTCTCGACCTCGACCGCCATCATCGGCTCCAGGAGCACGGGACTGGCCTTCCTCATCCCGTCCTTGAAGGCCATCGACGCCGCCATCTTGAACGCGTTCTCGTTCGAGTCGACGTCGTGGTAGCTGCCGTCGAACAACGTCACCTTCACGTCGACGACCGGAAAGCCCGCCAGTACGCCGTTCGGCAGTGTTTCGACGAGTCCCTTGTTCACCGCGGGGATGTACTCGCGCGGCACGGTACCGCCCTTGATCGCGTCAACGAACTCGAAGCCCTTGCCCGGTTGCTGCGGCTCCATCCTGATCCACACGTGTCCGTACTGACCGCGACCGCCGGACTGCTTGATGAACTTGCCTTCCTGCTCGACCGGCTTGCGGATCGCTTCACGATAGGCAACCTGCGGCGCGCCGACGTTCGCTTCGACGCCGAACTCGCGCTTCATCCGGTCGACGAGAATCTCGAGGTGCAGCTCCCCCATGCCGGAAATGATCGTCTGGCCCGACTCTTCATCGGTGCGCACACGAAACGAGGGGTCTTCCTGCGCCAGTCGATTGAGCGCGATGCCCATCTTCTCCTGGTCCGCCTTCGTCTTCGGCTCGACCGCGACGTGAATCACCGGCTCGGGGAAAACCATCTTCTCGAGCGTGATCACCTTCTGCGGATCACACAGCGTATCGCCAGTCGTAGCTTCGCGCAGGCCGACTGCCGCTGCGATGTCCCCCGCGCGAACTTCCTTGATGTCCTTACGCTCGTTCGCGTGCATCTGCAGGATGCGACCGAGCCGTTCCTTCTTGCCCTTGACCGGGTTGTAGACGGTGTCCCCCGAATTGACGACACCCGAATACACGCGGAAGAACACGAGCTGACCGACGAACGGGTCGGTCATGATCTTGAAAGCGAGACCTGCGAACGGCTCGTCGTCCGACGCCTTGCGCTCGCCCTCCTTGCCGTTCTCGAGCTCGCCCTTGACTGGCGGAATATCCGTCGGCGCGGGCATATAGTCGATCACCGCGTCGAGCATCGCCTGCACGCCCTTGTTCTTGAAGGCTGAGCCACAGAGCATCGGCACGATCTCGCCCGCAATCGCACGAGTGCGCAGGCTCTGCTTGATTTCCTCGACCGACAGCTCGCCGGACTCGAGGTACTTGTTCATCACCACCTCGTTCGCCTCGGCGGCGCTCTCGAGCATTTTCTCGCGCCATTCGTTGGCAATGTCGACGAGTTCCGCAGGGATTTCGCGCATGTCGTACTTCATGCCCTGCGTCGAGTCGTCCCAGTAGATCGCCTTCATCTTCACGAGGTCGACAACGCCTTCGAACTTGTCCTCGGCGCCGATCGGCACCTGGATCGGCACGGGGTTGGCCTTCAGGCGCGACTTCATCTGGTCGTAGACCTTGAAGAAGTTTGCGCCGACGCGGTCCATCTTGTTGACGAACGCGAGCCGCGGCACCTTGTACTTGTTTGCCTGCCGCCAAACTGTTTCGGACTGCGGCTGCACGCCTCCTACGGAGTCGTACACCATGCACGCGCCGTCCAGCACGCGCATCGAGCGCTCGACCTCGATCGTGAAGTCGACGTGGCCCGGCGTGTCGATGATATTGATCCGGTGCTCCGGATAGCTGCCGTCCATCCCCTTCCAGAAGCAGGTCGTCGCGGCGGATGTGATCGTGATGCCGCGCTCGCGCTCCTGCTCCATCCAGTCCATGACGGCCGCGCCGTCGTGCACCTCGCCCATCTTGTGCGAGACGCCCGTGTAAAAGAGGATCCGTTCGGTGGTCGTGGTCTTGCCGGCATCAATGTGGGCACTGATGCCGATGTTGCGATACCGATCGATAGGGGTAACTCTTGGCACTTTTTTGGAGAACTTGGAGATGCGCGCGCGACTGCATGAGCATCACGATCGCGAGGTTCCTGTGTTCGTTTCCGTTCGGTTGTTCTTGAAGGCCTCTGCTAGAACCGGAAATGCGAGAACGCCTTGTTGGCTTCCGCCATCCGGTGCACTTCCTCGCGCTTCTTGACTGCGCCGCCGCGGCCTTCCGACGCCTCGAGCAGCTCGGCGGCAAGGCGCTGGCCCATCGACTTCTCGCCGCGCTTGCGCGCTGCTTCCCGCAGCCAGCGCATGGCGAGCGCCATCCGACGCACCGGACGCACCTCGACCGGCACCTGGAAATTGGCGCCACCGACGCGCCGGCTCTTCACTTCCACCATCGGACGCGAGTTCTGCAGCGCCTGGTTGAAGACCTCGATCGGGTCCTTTCCCCCACGCTTTGTGATCTGCTCGAACGCCCCATACACGATGCGCTCCGCGACCGACTTCTTGCCGCTTTCCATCAGCACGTTGATGAACTTCGCTACATCGACGTTCAGGTGCTTCGGATCCGGCAGGATCTCGCGCTTCGGAATCTCTCTGCGTCTTGGCATATCTGCTCCGTACGGCGAAAAGTGCAACCCTACTTTTCGCCGGTTAATCTCTGTCGAATCGCTGGAGTAGCCAGCCGATTCGGCCCAGCAACTTCGACGTGCGACCGACGGGCCACGCCCGGCGATTCGATGCTAGCCAACCCGCCGAAGGCAGGTTTTCACTTTCGGCGGTTTACGATTTTGGCTTTTTCGCACCGTACTTCGAGCGCGATTGCTTGCGGTCCTTGACGCCGGCCGTATCGAGCGCGCCGCGCACCATGTGATAACGAACGCCTGGAAGGTCCTTCACGCGGCCGCCGCGGATCAGCACGACCGAGTGTTCCTGCAGGTTGTGGCCTTCGCCACCGATATAGCTGATCACTTCGAAGCCGTTGGTGAGCCGCACTTTCGCGACCTTGCGCAGAGCGGAGTTCGGCTTCTTCGGCGTCGTCGTGTAGACCCGCGTGCACACGCCTCGCTTCTGCGGGCTTTGCTGCAGCGCCGGAACCTTGCTTTTCGTGACGGCGGGCTCACGACCCTTCCGCACGAGCTGATTGATGGTTGGCATCTAAAAAGTGTCCGCTCTGGTTTTCCTGAGTGTGCGCATCCGGCGCAACAACGCGTGGACCGCAGGGCTCATCTCGCGTGAAAATCAAAGTGGCCTAAGCATCCTGCCGCGCGAGGACTGATCGCGAAGCGCCGGCTTAGGCCACCTCTTTGCGCCGCGGCCGTCGCCCGTTGAGGCGGAAGGCCGGATGCGCATGTCCGCACGCTGCCGGTTATCCGGGCAAGCGGCGGGCGAAAAGACCAAGATTATAGAGCGTTGCGGCCGTGATCGTCAACGACTGACGACCTGGAAAACACGCTCGGTACGCTATATTCGGCCGGTGACACCCGATCTCCAGAAACCGTTCGACGTTGGCATCGTCATGGTTACCGTCGTGCGGGAGACCCTGGCGCAGGCCGTCCGCTCCGTGTACGCCCAGGATTTCTCCGGCCGGATCCAGCTCCTCGTCGGCATCGACCGATGGCAGGGGGACCGAGCGGCGGTCGAGCAGCTTCGTGGAGAATGCCCGTCGCACATGGCCGTATCGACAGTGGACCTGGGCTACTCGACCTCGCAGCGCAACGGGGGCCTCTATCCCAGCCATTTCGGCGGCGCCCTGAAGACGATCCTGAGCTACGCCGCGAACAGCCGTGTCGTCACTTATCTCGACGACGACAACTGGTACGCGCCGAACCACGTGGTGACGATGCTGCGCGCGGTTTCCGGCAAGGCATGGGCCTTTTCGCTTCGCCAGTTCGTCGATGCACAAACCGGAACGGTGCTCTGCCAGGACACGTGGGAATCGTTGGGCCCGGGTCGGGGCGTTTACGGCAAGGCGCAAGGCGGCTTCGTAGACACCAATTGCTACTTCATCGACAAGCTCGCGTGCAACGACGTGTTTCCAGAGTGGGCGATGACCCGTTTCGCCGGCGGCACCGGCGGCGACCGGCAGGTTCTGGAAAAGCTGCGCAATCGGCCCTTCGGAACGAACAGCGCGCACACGGTGTTCTATCGCACCCGCCTCGCGGGTCAGCATCCCTATCTGCTGTGGCGCTTCAAGTGCGCGGGCGTCGATCTCGCGCGTTACATGCCTGCCGCGTCGATCCCGACCGACGCCGTCTGGCGCCAGTGCGCCGACTTCGATCGGGCGCAGCAATCGGGCGTCGCCGCCGCATGACGGCGGGCCTGGTGGTCGATCCCCGACCGTCCGCATCATGAAGCGCCGATGACGGGGAATACGTTCGTTCACCGGCTGCCTCGTTCGACGACAGCGGGCGCGGTCGCGACACTTCTTCCCTCGTGCCTGCTGAAGGGCGACCCCGAGCGGCCAACCTTGGGCGTCGGTTCCCTGGCTTCGACGTGCGAGCATCTGCTGGCCTTCTGCGACGCGTCCGATGCGGCGGAGCGACTGGCCGCGACGCGCGCAGCCGTCGTCATCGTCCCCTCATCCGCGACGGTCGATCCGCGGGCCGACCAGACACTGCTTGTCGTCGATGATGTACGAGCCGCATTCATCGACGCCGTCGCGGCGCTCCTCCCGGGTTCCGAGCGGCCGCCCGACCCCGCGCCGGGCATCGACGCTGGCGCGCGCATCGACAAGAGCGCGCGCGTGGCGGCGTCCGCATGTATCGGCTCGAACGTCGTCGTCGGCGCACGCACCCGCATATCCCCTGGTGCCGTCATCTACGAGGACTGCGTGATCGGCGCCGACTGCGTCGTCGGACCGGGTGCGGTCATCGGGTGGGTGGGACTCGCTTACCACGACCGCGCGGATGGAACGCGCTCGTTCTTTCCGCATCTTGCCGGCGTACGAATCGGGAATGGCGTCGACATCGGTGCGCAGGCATGCGTGTGTCGGGGGATGCTGTCCCACACTCACGTGGATGAAGGCGCCAAGATCGGGAGCCTGGTTTACGTGAGCCATGGCGTCGTCATCGGAGCGCGCGCCTGGCTTTCCGCAGGAACTGCCGTGGCAGGCCATGCGACGATCGAGGCCGACGCGCTGCTCGGCATCGGCAGCGTGGTCATCGACAATGTCAGAATCGAAGCGGGAGTGCTGGTCGGCGGCGGCAGCGTCGTGACTCGGCACGCGCCCGCGGGGAGCAAGTTGTACGGCGTTCCCGCACATGCCGTTCAGAGCATGCGCCGCTTCGGGCCGACGCCGCGGGCATGACGCCCGGGCATCTGCCCCGACGGGTCACGAGGCGATAATCAGGTCTTTCCAGTAAGGACGGCCGCGGTGCTGCCCGGATTTGCGTTCGCAAGACGGACGACCGCCCGACAGGCGTTTCGGCGGTTGAACGAATGCACAGCAGCTACCGAACTCGCCCGCACCTTCGCATTCTAAAAAGCACGAATAAACAGCCAGGAGGATCAATCGATGTCAAAAGCGATCGTAGTCGTGGGCGGTATGGTGCTGTCGCTTGCCCTGGCAACGGCGTCGGCACAGCCGGCCGAGAACGCGGAGGGAGCGAAGGGGTCGATCAACCCCTACGTCTACATGCGAGACGGCGCGGGAAACAAGCTCTACATCGAGACCCAATTCTGGCGCAACGATCCGGCTTACGATGCCCGGACCCTCAAGCGACTGTCTGACGTGATGACTGGACTCGAGAAGCTCGGATTCAAGGAAAACCCGGCTGCTGCGACGGGTTGGGACAAGGCCGAAAACGGCATCGTCCGCTGCCGTATCAACATGGAGTCGACCGCGAAGCGCTGGCGCGGGAAGTCCGGCACGATCGTGGCATGCGAGAACACGGGGATTTCGGACGCGGAGGTGCGACCCTCCGAAGACCCGAAGCACGTTACGCTGGTGCTCGAAGCGTTCAGCAAGCAATTCAAGCTTGCGAAGGAAAAGATGAGCCGTTGAGCGGCGGCCACGGGATTTCCCTCCGAGTTCGCGGCCGTCAACGCACGCCGGACTCGATCACGACCGCCGCAGGGTCGTCCTTGGGGCGGCGGTCGATCGGCTTGTCGTAGGTATCGATGCCCGCCCGCGCGGGCATCTTCGAAACGACGACGGTGATCGGCGTTTCGTTGCGCTCGATCCTGTGCTTCTCGAGATAAAGGGGCTGGTTGTCCGTCCAGGACGCCGATGTCGATCCATTCGGCCAGCGGCACGTCGATCTCCTTGCCGAGGTCGTCGGCCGTGTGCTTGTTAGCGAGCGCGGTGAACGTGACCTCGTAGCGTCCATCGGGCAGCGGTTTGGCGGTCGCCGAGTGCACCC
>JBKPOL010000508.1:0-11007 GCA_046733075.1 Pseudomonadota bacterium
CCCGGAAGTAGGCGTGACGCCGGGCGTCGAGACGACGACGGGACCACTCGGGCAGGGATTGGCGAACGCAGTCGGCATGGCGCTCGCGGAGCGGCTGCTCGCCACGCAGTTCAACCGTCCCGGTCACGAGATCGTCGATCACCACACGTACGTGTTCGTCGGCGACGGCTGCCTGATGGAAGGCATCTCGCACGAGGTGTGCTCGCTCGCGGGCACGCTCGCGCTCGGCAAGCTGATCGTGTTCTACGACGACAACGGCATCTCGATCGATGGCCGCACGAGCGGCTGGTTCACGGACGACACGCCGCGACGCTTCGAGGCATACGGCTGGCACGTCGTGGCGGGTGTCGATGGCCATGACGTCGCGGCCGTCAGCGAGGCGATCGACGCCGGCAAGAAGGAACGCTCGCGGCCGACGCTCATCTGCTGCAAGACGATCATCGGCAAGGGCGCACCGACCAAGGCGGGGACGGCGGAAACGCATGGCGCTGCGCTCGGCGAGCGGGAAGTCGCAGCTACGCGCGCCGCACTCGGGTGGGAATATCCGCCGTTTACCATTCCGCCGCCGGTCTACGAGGCGTGGGATGCGAGATCGCGGGGCGCTGCAGCGGAGCGCGAATGGTCGCAGCGATTCGCCCAATATGCGGCGGCGCATCCGGAGCTCGCCGCCGAGTTCACGCGTCGCGCGTCGGGCCGCCTTCCCGAGGACTTCGATGATATGGCCACGCGCTTCGCGGCGTCCCAAGCCGCGAAAGGCGAAAGCATCGCCACGCGCAAGGCATCGCAGCAGGCGATCGAGGCCTACGCCAGCGTGCTTCCCGAAATGATCGGCGGCTCCGCAGATCTGACAGGATCGGTTTTCACGAACTGGTCGGGCAGCGTTCCGGTGACCGCGTCCCAGACCGGCGACTACATCAACTACGGCGTGCGCGAGTTCGGCATGGCGGCGATCGCAAGCGGCCTCGCGCTGCACGGCGGATTCATTCCGTACACGGGCACGTTCCTGACGTTTTCGGATTACATGCGCAATGCCGTGCGCATGGCCGCGCTGATGAAGCTGCGATCGATTTTCGTCTTCACTCACGATTCGATCGGTCTGGGCGAAGACGGCCCGACGCATCAGTCCATCGAGCATGCAGCCAGTCTGCGGCTCATCCCGGAGCTCGATGTCTGGCGTCCTTGCGACACGGTCGAAACGGCCGTGGCATGGAAGCACGCCCTCGAGCGGAGCGATGGCCCCTCGGCATTGCTATTCACTCGACAGAACGTCGCGTTCCCGGCGCGCGATAGTGCCGCCTTCGCGTTGATCGAACGCGGCGGCTACGTACTCGCCGACTTCGAAGGCTCGGATGGCAAGCCCCGTGTCGTCATCATCGCGACGGGCTCGGAAGTGCCGCTGGCACTTGCCGCACGTGATGCGCTGCGCAAAGACAATATCGCGGTTCGGGTGGTTTCGATGCCATGCACGCAGGCCTTCGACCGGCAGGAGATCGCTTATCGTCATGATGTGTTGCCGGCGGGCGTACCACGTCTTGCCGTCGAGGCGGGCGCAACGGATGGATGGCGAAAATACGTGGGCGCCGTCGACGATCCTCGCGCAGCAGTGATCGGCATCGACCGCTTCGGCGAGTCGGCACCGGCCGGCGTTCTCTTCAAGTACTTCGGCTTCACGAGCGAGCATGTCGCGGAAGTCGCTCGCACCCTCGCCAGCTAGGGACTAGGCGCGTCGTGCCGGTGTCGATCCGCCCTGCCACCGCCGAAGACGCGAGCGCGATCGCGCGCGTGCGCATCGATTCCTGGCGTGCAACGTACCGCGGCATCGTGCCGGACGCGTACCTGGACAGCATGGACGTCGATGCGAGCACACAGTTGTGGGACCGCGTCCTCACGGCGGACAGGACGCGCGCAAGCGTTTTCGTCGCGGAAGACAACGGCCGCATCGTCGGCTTCGCGGCGGGCAACATGCTGAAGGAACCCCGGCATGAACTGAATGCCGAACTTACGGCGATATACCTTCGGCCCGACTACCAGCATGCCGGTATCGGGCGACGGTTGGTCGAACGCGTCGCGCGTGCCGAGCGAGCGCATGGCGCGAATGGGCTGATCGTGTGGGTGATATCGGGCAACAAGCGGGCCCGGGCGTTCTATGAGGGACTGGGCGCGACCCTGCTGATCGAGCAGCCGTTCGAGTGGGACGGCGTGGCGCTGGTTGAAGCGGGTTACGCGTTTCGCGATCTCGATTGGCTGATCGACGCGTGCGCGCGCAACGGCGACGAGCCGCCGTCGACGCTGCACTGATACGAATGCGCCTGGCGCCTCGTATCTCTCGAGGCGGCGGCAACAACGAGAGGAGTGCCATGACCATCAAAGTTGCGATCAACGGCTACGGACGCATCGGACGCAACGTACTGCGCGCCCATTACGAGGACGGCAAGAAGCACGACATCGCGATCGTCGCGATCAACGATCTCGGAAGTCCCGAGACCAACGCGCATCTCACCCGTTACGACACGGCGCACGGCAAGTTCGGCAGGCGCGTCGATGTGGAGGGCGACGCGATGGTCGTCGAGGGCGATCGAATCCGGGTGTTCGCGCAACGCGATCCGGCGCAACTTCCGTGGCAATCCATGGGCGTCGACGTTGTGCTCGAATGCACCGGACTCTTCACGACCAAGGAGAAGGCCTCCGCGCACCTGCGCGGCGGCGCACGCAAGGTCATCATCTCCGCGCCCGGAGGCAAGGACGTCGACGCGACGATCGTCTACGGCGTGAATCACCACAAACTCAAGGCGTCCGATACGGTGATTTCCAATGCGTCGTGCACGACGAACTGCCTGGCGCCGCTCGTGGCGCCGCTGCACCAGCGCATCGGCGTCGTCAACGGCCTGATGACGACCATCCACGCCTACACGAACGACCAGGTGCTGACCGATGTCTATCACGAGGACCTGCGACGCGCGCGGTCGGCGACGATGAGCATGATCCCGACCAAGACGGGCGCAGCGTCGGCGGTGGGGCTCGTGCTGCCGGAGCTGAACGGCAAGCTGGACGGTTACGCGATACGGGTTCCGACGATCAACGTGTCGATCGTCGACCTAACGTTCATCGCAGCGCGCGATACGAGCGTGGACGAAGTGAACCGCGTGATGAAGGAGGCATCGGAAACTGGACCGCTTTCCGGCGGCATCCTCCGCTACAACACCGCGCCGCTCGTGTCGGTCGACTTCAATCACGACCCGGCGTCATCCACCTTCGACGCGACGCTGACCAAGGTCTCCGGCCGGCTGGTGAAGGTGTCGAGCTGGTATGACAACGAATGGGGATTCAGCAACCGGATGCTGGACGCCACGGTTGCCCTGATGAATGCGAAATGACATGAACCTGCTTGCGTAATGTCCGGGGCGAGAGAGCATCGCATCGACGATGTCCGAGATCCTGATCCGGCCGATCGCGCTCGCCGACATCGAGCAGTTCCAGCAGGTGACGGACGCCGTCATGCGGGAACGGAAGTACCTTGCGTTCATCGAGGGATTTCCGATCGACGAGGCGGCGCTGTTCGTGGCGCGCAACATGCGGCTGCGCAATCCGCAGATCGTCGCCGAGCATGACGGACACATCGTCGGTTGGTGCGACATCCGCCGGGAGAGCATTCCCGTCTATTCGCACACCGGTCATTTGGGGATGGGAGTGCTCGCCAAATATCGCGGACAGGGTCTTGGAGAGCGCTTGATTCGCGCGGCGATCGAAGCAGCACGAGAGACGGGCTTCGAGCGCATCGAGCTCAGCGTGTACGGCCGGAACGTCCCCGGCATGGCGCTGTACCGCAAGGTCGGCTTCGTGCACGAAGGGACGCGCGTCCGGGGGAAGAAGCTCGATGGCGAATACGACGACGTGCACATGATGGGGCTGTTGCTATGACATGCGCGCCGCTTGCGGCGGTTGATCGGAGTTTCTCATGAACGCGACGGATTTTCTGCGTCTCGCCGACGTCGACGTGCGGAACAAACGGGTGTTCATCCGAGCGGACCTGAACGTGCCGCAGGACGAGGCGGGCCGCATCACCGACGACACGCGGATACGCGCGTCGATGGCGGCGGTACAGGATGCGCTGGCGCGCGGAGGCGCGGTGATGGTGACGTCGCATCTCGGACGACCCGTCGAAGGAACGCTGTCGGAGGCTGACACGCTCGCGCCCGTGGCGGCGAGGCTGGGCGAGTTCCTTGGGCGCGACATTCGGTTGATCCGCGATTGGGTGAACGGCGGGTCGTGGCATGCCGAGCTAACGTCCGGCGATCTCGTCATGCTCGAGAATTGCCGCGTGAATCCCGGGGAGAAGCAGGACAGCGTCGAGCTCGCGCAACAGATGGCACACCTTTGCGATGTCTACTGCAACGACGCGTTCGGCACCGCACATCGCGCCGAAGCGACGACGCACATGCTCGCGAGGTACGCGCGCATCGCGTGCGCGGGCCCGCTTCTAGCCCAGGAACTGGACGCACTCGGCCGCGCGCTCGGGAAGCCGCGGCGCCCGCTTGTCGCGATCGTTGCGGGAGCGAAGGTGTCGACAAAGCTCACGATCCTGCGCGCGCTTGCGGAGAAAGTCGACACGCTGATCGTCGGGGGCGGCATCGCGAACACGATGATCCTCGGCGCGGGCAACCGGATCGGCAAATCGCTCGCCGAGCCGGAGCTCGTCGACGACGCGCGGGCCATCCTCGATGCATTTCCGGGCAAGGTGCCCATGCCCATCGATGTCGTGTGCGCCAAGCGATTCGCTGCCGATGCTCCTCCCACCATCAAGGCCGTGACGGATATCGCGGACGATGACCTGATCCTCGATATCGGTCCGCAGACCGGTGCGATGCTCGGGTCCATCATCGCGGCCGCCGGAACGATCGTGTGGAACGGTCCCCTCGGCGTATTCGAGTTCGACGCCTTCTCCCAAGGCACGCGGGCGATTGCTGACGCGATCGCGTCCTCGGACGCGTTCTCCATTGCGGGGGGCGGCGACACGATCGCGGCAATTACGAAGTTCGGCGTCGTCGACAGGATCGGCTACATCTCGACGGGCGGTGGTGCGTTCCTCGAATTTCTGGAGGGAAAGACCCTTCCGGCCGTCGCAGTGCTCGTCGAGCGTGCGAGCGAAGCCGCGGCTCGCTGACGCGCATCAATTGCCGTACCATCGGCCGGTCGGCCCGTTTCGGAACGTCTCCACGTCGCCGGCTTGACCGCTTTGTCCATGCCCCGCTCCACGAAGATCGTTGCAACGCTTGGTCCGGCTTGCAGCAAGCCGGACGTCCTGCGTCGCATGCTCGCGGCAGGCGCCGACGTCGTACGCCTGAATTTTTCGCACGGTACCGGCAAGGACCATGTCGATCGGGCGCAGCTCGTTCGGGAGGTCGCCCGCGGCCTGGGCCGCGAAGTCGCCATCATGGCCGACCTGCAGGGTCCGAAGATCCGCATCGGCAAGTTCGCGAGCGGCAAGGTCGAGCTGGTTCCGGGCGCGCGCTTCGTGCTCGACGCCGAATGCGATCTTGGCGATGCAACGCGCGTGGGGCTTGACTACAAGGAGCTCGTCAACGACGTGGCTCCCGGCTCCGTGCTCCTGCTCGACGATGGCCTCATCAAGCTCGACGTCGAGACGGTCGAAGGCTCACGGATCGTCACGCGCGTCGTCCTCGGCGGCGTCCTGTCCAACAACAAGGGCATCAACCGCATGGGCGGTGGCCTCTCCGCGCCCGCCCTTACTACCAAGGACATGGAGGACGTCAAGACGGCCGCCCAGTTGGAAGCGGACTATCTCGCGGTGTCGTTTCCGAAGAGCAAGGAAGACATGTACATGGCGCGGCAGCTGATGCGTGCCGCCGGTGGCCGCGCGTTGCTGATTGCGAAGATCGAACGCGCCGAAGCGATTCCGGCACTCGACGAGGTGATTGCGGCCTCGGACGGCATCATGGTCGCGCGCGGCGACCTGGCGGTGGAAGTTGGCAACGCGGCGGTGCCCGGCCTGCAGAAGCGAATGATTCGCGCGGCGCGCGAGCAGAACAAGCTGACGATCACCGCGACACAGATGATGGAATCGATGATCCACAATCCGGTTCCAACGCGAGCGGAAGTGTCGGACGTCGCCAATGCCGTGCTCGACGGCACGGACGCAGTGATGCTGTCGGCGGAGACGGCGGCCGGTCGCTACCCGGTCGAGACCGTGGATACGATGGCGCAGATCTGCGTGGAGGCGGAGAAATCGGATCCGGTCCAGCTCGATCGGGATTTCCTCAACCGAACGTTCACGCGGATCGATCAGTCCATTGCGATGGCCACGCTCTTCACCGCGTTCCATCTGCAGGTCAAGGCCATCGCATCGCTGACCGATTCCGGCTCGACGGCGCTCTGGATGTCGCGCCACAACTGCGGGTGCCCGATCTTCGCCATCACGCCGAAGGTCGAAACGCAGCGTCGCATGGCGCTCCTGCGCAACGTCACCTCGTTGTTCCTCGAGCAAAGCAACGATCGCGACGAGGTGCTGCGCGCCGCCGAGGACGCGCTGCTAGCGGGGTCGCACGTCCAGCGGGGCGACCTGATCGTGCTGACGATCGGCGAGCCGATGGGCAAGTCGGGCGGCACCAACACGATGAAGATAGTCAGGGTCGGGGACCACCGTTCCTGACGCACGGCATGAGGCGGGGTCGAACCAATTTCCGGAGAGACGCAGCGAGTTTAGGAACATTTCATGGTCACGTTTAATCCGTCGCAGCAAGTTGTCGATGTCGACATGACGGGGGGCAAAGACGAATTTCCGGGGAGCGGCAGCGAGCTCTCGATGCAGCGTCCGGAAATTCGTGTCTGACCCCACCCTGCCTAAGTCGAGGAGCCCGCACTTGCAGCGTCCGTGGTGGCAACGCGTCCTCCTTTCCGTCTGGGTTCGTCCCGTGCTGCTCGTGCTCGTCCTTCTCGTCCTGTGGGACCTCACGATCCGCGTGTTCAGGATTCCGCCCTACCTGATTCCTTCGCCGTGGTCGGTTGTAGCGCAGCTGCAGGCCGAATGGCCGCGCCTTCTCAAGGAGAGCATTCCGACAACGTACGCGACACTCGGCGGCTTCGTGCTGTCGATTGCGTTCGGCATTCCGATGGCGCTCGTGATCGCCTACTCGAGGACCGTCGAAAGCTTCGTCTACCCGCTGCTCGTGTTCTCGCAAAGCGTTCCGAAGATCGCGATCGCGCCGCTCTTCGTCGTGTGGTTCGGCTTCGGCATCATCCCGAAGGTGATCGCAGCCTTCATGCTCGGCTTCTTCCCGGTGGTCGTGTCGACGGTGATGGGGTTCAAGTCCGTGGACCCGGATATGCTCGACCTCGCCCGGTCGATGAAAGCCGGACGGCTCGAGACGTTCATGCGCATCAGCCTGCCGCAGGCGCTGCCCTCGATCTTCGCGGGACTCAAGGTGTCGATCACGCTGGCCGTCGTGGGAGCCGTCGTGGGCGAGTTCGTCGGGTCGAACTCGGGGATCGGCTACCTGCTCCAGATCGCGAACGGCAACTTCGACCTCCCGCTCATGTTCGCCGCCCTCACCGTACTCTCTGGGATCGGCGTCCTGCTGTTCGTTGCCATCGACGTTGTCGAGCGCCTGATGATTCCTTGGCACGCGTCGCAACGACACGATCTCGCCGCAACCCCGTGACCTGCACTTTGTCGCGCAACTCACCATCGAACGTGCAAAGGAGGAATACACCATGATGAAGCGGCTCGTCTTTCTCGCCGCAGCGCTCTACGCCCTGTCTTCCGCACCCGCGCTCGCGCAGGGCAAGGACAAGGTCGTGCTGTTGCTGAACTGGTACGTCTACAGCGAGCACGCGCCCTTCTTTCTCGGAAAGGCGCGCGGGTACTACGACCAGGAAGGCATCGACCTCGACATTCAGGAAGGACGCGGGTCGGGCGTGACCGTGCAGGCCGTCGCCGCCGGCACCGCGAACTTCGGCTACGCCGATGTGCCGACGATGATCAAGGCCGCGTCGAAAGGTGCGCCGGTCATCGCGGTCGGGGTCGCGCTGCAAACGTCGCCGATGTCCGTGATGGGCTACGCCGACCACAACATCCGCAAACCCGAGGACATCAAGGGGAAGACCGTTGCGGTGACCCCCGGCGACTCGATGTCGCAGATCTGGCCATTGTTCCTGAAGAAGACCGGGCTCAAGGATTCCGATTTCAAGACGGTCGCAGGCGACGCGCAGACCAAGCTCAATGCGGTCATCAACAACCAGGCCGACCTGCTGCTTGGATACGTCATGGACCAGGCGATCAAGCTGCAGGACGCTACGCACAAGCAGGTGTATCCGATCCGCTTCGCCGACTACGGCGTCAACATGGTGTCGAGCGGAATCATCGTGCAGAAGGATTTCCTGAAGCAGAAGCCGGACCTCGTGAAACGGTTCATGCGCGCGACGACCAGGTCGCTCGAGGAGGCCGCGAAGAATCCCGAAGCCGCTATCGATGCGATGCTCGCCGCGAATCCCAAGTCCGGCGTCAAGGACACCGCGCTCGTCGGGATGAAGAACACGGCAGCGCTGTACAAGGGCCCGGACAATCCCAAGGACCTGCCGTTACGGGTCGGCGAAAAGAACATGAACGAGACACTGGCACTGCTGGTCGAATATGGCGGCCTCGACAAGTCGAGCGCCGGCAAGGCGACCGACTACTATACGAACGACTATCTGCCGTAACCGACGTTGCAGGACGCCGGCGTCCGCGGGCATCCTGCATCCCGTCCCATGCAGCCGGTCCTCGCCACGCGCGCATCTTCCCACCCGAGCAATGCCGCCGTGGGGCGCGCGCTGATCGAACTCGTCGACGTCGCCAAGACGTACCGGACACGCGACGGCGAAGTCGAATCGCTGCGGCCTCTCACGTTCGATATTGCCGAAGGCGAATTCCTGGCGGTCGTCGGTCCTTCCGGATGCGGGAAGTCGACGCTGCTGAAGATGGTCGCCGGCCTCCTGCCCTCATCGAACGGCCGCATTCTGCTGAACGGCAAGGAAGTGAACGGACCGCCGGACGATGTCGGCATCGTGTTCCAGAGCCCCGTGCTGCTCGCGTGGCGCACCGTGCTTGCGAACGTCATGCTGCAAATCGAGATGCGCCATTTACCGCGCGACCAGTACCTACCCAAGGCGCACGCATTGCTGCGGATGGCGGGCCTGCAGGAATTCGAGCGCAAGCTCCCGTGGCAGCTTTCCGGCGGGATGCAGCAACGCGCGTCGATCTGCCGAGCGCTGGTTCACGACCCTGCCGTGCTGCTGATGGACGAACCGTTCGGCGCCCTCGACGCGATGACGCGGGAACGCATGAACCTCGAGCTGCAGCGTATCTGGTACGAGACGCGCAAGACGGTGCTCTTCATCACCCACAGCATTCCCGAGGCAGTGTTCCTCGCGGACCGCGTGCTCGTAATGACCGAGCGTCCAGGTGCGATCGCCGCGATCTACGACGTGCCGCTGACACGCCCCCGCTCGCTGGCCATGATGGGCGATCCCGCGTTCACCACGTTGACGCAGACGATCCGCAAGCACTTCTATTCCCACGGCACACTCGACGCCTGATCCGACGTCCGTGAACAAACGAACCCTTCGCGCGCCGCGCTTTGCCGTGACCTCGGTGGAGTGCTTCGAGCGTCCCGTCACGCTTCGGCTCCCGTTCAGGTTCGGCACCGCAACCGTGAACGAGGCGCCGCAGGCGTTTGTGCGAGCGACGATCCGCACCACCGACGGCCGGGTCGCCTCGGGCATTGCGGCGGACATGATGATCCCCAAGTGGTTCGACAAGTCACCCGTCCGCTCGAACGAGCAGAACGTCGACGATCTACGCGTCTCGCTGATCTTCGCGAACGAGGCCTACACGTCGAATTCCGCACCGCGCAGTGCGTTCGGACATGCGTCGTTTCACTATCGCGCGCTGCTCGATCACGGCGCGGCGCGCGGATTGAATGCACTTACGGCATCCTACGGCGCGGCGCTCGTCGATCGCGCGGTACTCGACGCCCTGTGCCGGATGCGCGGCGTATCGATCGGCACCGGACTGTGGCTGAATCTCCCGGGCCTCGGTGCCGACCTGACGCCGGATCTCGCGCATTTCGATTTCGACGCATTCCTGTCGTCGCTTCCGGCGCTCACGTCCATCGACGCCCGGCACACCGTCGGCATGATGGATCCGCTCACCCCCGATGACGTCGACGATGAAGCGGCGCCCGACGACGGGTTGCCGGTCGCACTCACCGACGTCATCTCGCGCTACGGAAATCGCTATTTCAAGCTGAAGCTTCGCGGCGACGTGGCGGCCGACATCGCGCGGCTCGTCCGCATAGCATTGGTGCTCGAACCACTGGGCGAATACCGGATCACGCTGGACGGCAACGAGCAATTCGCCGACATGCATGCGCTCGACTCGTTTCACGACGCGCTCCGGGCCGAGCCCCGCCTTGCGCGCCTGCGCGAAGCGACCCTGTATGTCGAGCAGCCGCTGCCCCGCGCGATTGCGCTGGAAGCCGATGTCCACGCCTTCGGGCGATCGATGCCGCTCATCATCGACGAGTCGGATGCGACGATCGATGCATTCCCGCAGGCGCACGGGCAAGGCTACGCCGGCGTGTCGAGCAAGAGCTGCAAGGGCTTCTACAAGTCGCTACTGAACGCCGCGCGCTGCGTGCGCTGGAACGCGGGATTCGCGGCGCTACCGGCCTTCATGACGGGCGAAGACCTAACGGCACAGCCGGGGATCGCCTTGCAGCAGGACCTGGCACTCGCCGGCCTCATCGGCCTTGCCCACGTCGAGCGCAACGGTCATCACTACGCCACGGGCTTTGCAGGACAGCAGGCGAGCGTCGCGGAGCAGCAGGGCTTTCTGACGGCGCATCCCGACCTCTACGAGACATTCGGCGCCGGCGTGCGGCTTTGCATACGCGACGGTCGCATCGCGCTCGGCTCGCTCGCCGCGCCCGGTCTCGCGTCCGCAGCCTGGCC
>JBKPOL010000509.1:0-5239 GCA_046733075.1 Pseudomonadota bacterium
TCCAGGCGCGCCCGCCGCGTAACGCATCAGCCGCGAAGGCGCGCAAGCCCTTCGTCGAGGTCCTCGATCAGGTCCTGCGGATCCTCGAGCCCGATGTGCAGGCGCAGCGAGGGTCCGCCCGCGTTCCACGCCGTCACGGTGCGCGCCCGCTCGGGCCACGTCGGCACGATGAGGCTTTCGAAGCCGCCCCAGCTCCACCCCATGCCGAAGAGACGCATCCCGTCCAGCATCCGCGCAATCGCCGACGCGTCGACCGGTTCGAGCACCACGCCAAACAGCCCGGAAGCGTGCTTGAAGTCGCGCCTCCATATCTGATGCCCGCGGTCACCTGGCAACGCGGGGTGAAGCACCCGTCGCACTTCCGGACGCCGCACCAGCCAGTTTGCAACGCCGAGCGCACTCGCCTCATGTCGCAGCAGGCGTACCTGGAGTGTGCGGAGGCCGCGCAACCCGAGGAAACAGTCGTCGGCCGACGGCGTCACTCCCATGTCGGTCCACAGCCGATGCAGCGCCGGATACGTGTCGGCGTTGGCGACGACGATGCCGAGGAGCACATCGGAGTGGCCGCCGATGTATTTCGTCGCCGCATGCACCGAGACGTCGACGCCGTGATCGAAAGCGCGAAAGCCGAGCGGCGTGGCCCACGTGTTGTCGAGCACCAGGCGCGCGCCGTGTGCGTGGGTGGCGGCGGCAAGCGCGGGGACGTCCTGCACTTCGAACGTCAGCGAGCCGGGCGATTCAGCGAAAACGACCTTCGTACTGGGACGAAACGCCTGCGTGATCGCGGCGCCGGCCAGCGGGTCGTAGTACTCCACGTCGACGCCCAGCCGTCGCAGATGGTTGTCGCAGAAACGCCGCGTCGGTCCGTAAACCGCGTCTGTCACGAGCAAGTGATCGCCAGGCGCGAGAAGCGCCAGGAGCGGCAACGTCGTTGCAGTGAGACCGGACGGCACGGCAAGTGCGGCATGTCCACCCTCGAGTTCCGCGACCGCCCGCTGCAGGTCGGTGACGGTCGGCAGACCGTGCAGACCGTAGGAAAGGCGGTCGTACTGCCCCCTTGCGGCGCGTTCGACGTCAGCGAACGTCGGCATCAGGATCGTCGACGCACGGAACACGGGGGTGTTGACCGCGCCGAGATAGCGACGCGGATCGCGTCCGAGATGCGCGACTTCGGTCGCCGCCCGATAGCGCCTGCGGTTCATTCGTCGCCCGACGACAACGTCGACTCCCGCGGTGGGGACGGGGCGTGCGGCGAACCGGAACCGGCGAACGCCGTCGCGCAATGTTTCGACAACCGCAGCGCATCGAGAACCTTGCGGACCTGCGTGGCCGTATCGCTATCCACATCGACGACAACGGCATCGAGCGGCGGCTCGAGCGCAGCGAACTGGCTTCCGAGCAGCGTTGCGGGCATGTAGCGATGCCGTCGCGTTGCAAGTCGCTCGGCGATCGTCGACTGCCGGCCCTGCAAGTGCACGAAGTGCGTCGGTCCTGCCTGCGCGAGGCGCTCCCGGTAAGCCTGTTTCAGCGCTGAACACGCGAGAACGACATCCGGATTGCGCTGCAGCGTATCGCGCAGCGTAGCGACGACGCGGTCGAGCCACGGCCAACGGTCGTCATCGTCGAGCGGCGTCCCGGCGGCCATTTTGGCGACGTTCGCAGGAGGATGCAGGTCGTCCGCTTCGACGAACGACCACCCGAGCGCGGCCGCGAGTGCGATGCCGAGCGTTGACTTGCCGCTGCCGGACACTCCCATCACGATGACGATCATTGCCGTGCGCTGCGCGCTACGCCGGGTTGCCCGGCGCCGCCGCAACGGAATGACCGCCGAATCCCTTGCGCATCATCGCCAGCATCTTCGCCGCGTAGTCGTCTCGACCCTGGCTCGCGAAACGCACCATCAGCGCCAGCGTCAACACGGGCGCAGGCACGCCCTGCTCGACGGCCTCCTGCACGGTCCAGCGTCCCTCGCCGGAATCGGCAACGAAGGGCGCGATGTCGACGAGCTCGGCATCTTCCGCAAGAAAACGGGCGGTCAGGTCGAGGAGCCACGACCGGACAACGCTTCCGTACCGCCATGTCTCGGCGATCGCCGCGACGTCGAGCGCGAGATCGTCGCGCCGCCGCATCAGCGCAAATCCTTCAGCGAGCGCCTGCATCATCCCGTACTCGATGCCGTTGTGGATCATCTTCACGAAATGCCCGGCGCCGTGCGGGCCGCAGTGCAGCCACCCCTTGTCGGGAGCGGGCGCGAGGATGCGCACGAACGGCGTGACGGCCGCGGCACCGGGGGCGTCTGCGCCGAACATCAGCGCGTAGCCTTGCTCGAGTCCATGCACACCACCCGACACGCCGCAATCGACGAAGAGGATCCGGCGCGCGGCGAGCGCGGCTGCCCGACGTTGCGAGTCCTTGTAGTTGGCGTTGCCACCGTCGACGATCAGGTCACCGGGCATCAACAGATGTGCAAGCGATTCGATGACCCGCTCGGTCGCCGCGCCGGCCGGCACCATGATCCAGACGACGCGCGGCGCGGCCAGTGCGCCGACCAGCGCCTCGAGCGAGTCGGTCGCAACGATGCCTTCGCTCGCCAAAGCCGTCCGCACCTCGACGACGGCATCGAAGCCCACGACGCGAACGCCACCGCGCACCAACCGGCACGCCATGTTTCCGCCCATGCGACCCAGCCCGACGATGCCGATGTCCATGCCTGCCTCCTCGCTGCGATGCTACCCAAACGCCCGCGTCGCCGCCAACACCCGCCGGCTGTCGCCACCCACGACTCATTCGGTACGCCGTGAGGCGATCAGCGCCGCGACGACGATCAGCGCGCCGCCGGCAATCGTGCGTCCATCGGGCATCTGCCCGAGCAGCCATGCGGCCAGCGCGATGCCGTAAACGGGCTCGAGCGATGCAACGACGCTCGCCGAATGCGCGGAAACGCGCCGCATGCTCGCAATGAACAGCGTATGCGCGAGGCCCGTGCAAACGATCCCCAGCAGGATCAGCAGAGCGACGTCCGCGAATCGCGGCCACGCGGCCGGGCGATCGACAATCGCGACGATCGGCAGCAGGCACGCTCCGGCGGCGAGGTTCTGCCACATCGCGATGCGGGCGGCCGATCGCTCGACGACGAGGCGGCGGTTGCGCACGACGAGAATGGCGAACGTCACGGCCGAAACAAGCGCGAGCGAGAGCCCGCGCAGTCCGGCGCTCGACCACGAAAGATGGGCCGCAAGCATGGCAAGACCCAGCGCAGCAAGCAGCGCAGTCGCGTACTCGCCGCCGCTCGCGCGCCGGCCGCGCTCGAGCAGCAGCACGACCACGGGAAAGCTTGCGTATCCGAGAAGCGCGACGGCAACGCTCGAAATCTGGACCGCCGCAAAGAAGCTCACCCAGTGCAGCGCGAGCAGTGGACCGTTCAGCAGCAGGCCGCGGTCGGGCTTGCCGAACGGCTGCCGCCGCATCGATGCCACCAGCGCCAGCGTCGCCGCGGCAACGACCGTGCGTCCGGTGACAATGGCAAGAGGGGACAGCGCGACCCACTTCCCGAACAGCGCCGCGAACCCGAACAGGGCAACGGCGACGTGCAGCGCAAACAGTGCCGGCCCGCGACCCGCGCCTATCGGCACGTCGAGCGCTGCATCATCGCGCAGCCGCCTCGCGGGGCAGCCCGGGCGATTCGTCGCGCCGGCGCATCTCGGGATGAGAGTCGATCCACCCCCGCACGCACTGCTGTCCGTGGCGGTAGCCGACGTCGACCATGGTATAGATTTGGTGCCAGTCGAGGAACCCGAATTCACGCATCGGCGGATTGATGTACAGGTCATCGCCTTCGCGAAGCTCGTTGCGTCCGGTCGATCCACCGAGCAACGTCGACTTGACGAGAAGGCTCGGGAGCGTAGGCAACGCGTGTTGGCCGCGCCGCGACAGGCGTGAGCGAAGATAGGCGAGCGGCGACGGGAATTCATCTGCATCGATCGAATATTCGACCTTGACCGTCGCCTCGACGGCAATCGTGTTGCCGCCGATGAAGCGCTTCATCACGCCGACCGGCAGATTGTCGAGAACGCCGCCGTCGACGTGGAGCTGACCCTTCGAGACTCGCGGCGGCAACATGCCGGGCAACGCGGCGCTCGCCTGCATCGCCTCCCATAACCTGCCCGCATGATGCACGTGCACGCGACTTTCGGACAGGTTGCTCGACACGCAGAAGTACGGCTGCCACAAGTCCTCGATGTCGACGTCGCCGATGTAATGATGAAGCGTGCGCGAGAATTTCTTGCCCGACAAAAGCGAGAACACCGGCACCGTGACGTCGTCGAGCGGCCGATCATCGACGAATGCGTGCTTGCACGACTGCAGGATGTCCTCGTCCATCCAATCGAGGGCGACGAGCGCGCCGATGATGGCGCCGACGCTCGTGCCTCCCACCGCATCAATCGGCACACCCGCCTCCCGGATCGCGCGTATCACCCCGATCTGCGCGAGCCCGCGCGCTCCGCCTCCGCCAAGCACCAGCGTTACCGCATTGCCGGACAGCAGTCGCGCCAGCCGGTGAACGTCGCGGTTGCCTTCCCACGCCACGTGCGAATGCCGGTATCCGATGCGCGGCGAGAGCCAGGCCGCGGTTCCCGAAGGTGGAACGCGGCGGCTTGCGTGCAGTAGCACCAGTTCCTTTTCAATGAGCGATGCGCCCGGTGTCGCGGCAGTGAGCGCTTCCTCGATCTCGCTCCGTGCGGGCGATTGGGTCGCGTCGGCAACGAACAGGATGCGATCAGCATGGGCGACGCACTTGCGCGTCCATCCGGTGCACTGCGCATCGGCCTCGCAGATCACGAATCGACGTGCGTGCTCCGCCTCGTCGAGAAGCCGGTCGAGATGCCGCTCGCTCGCCCTCGCCTGCGCCTGGCCGGAACTCGACGCCGGCCGGCGCGCGTGCGCAACCGGCGAGTCGAGATACAACGTGCTGCCGAAGCGCAGCAGCGCGAGCTCGAGGCGGCGCCCGAATTCGGCCACGCGCACGTGGCCTCCGAGCGGCACGAGCACGATGTTGCGCACCTTCGGCACGAACGTCGGGCCCTGGCACAGCGTGCGCAGCGCGAAGCGCGCGATGTTGAGCCCCGCCTCGGGATACCGGCGCAGCATCGCGTCGTACTCGTTGCGGTCGAGGCGCGCGAGCACCGCATCGCGCAGGACGACGACGTCGGCTGCGCGCGTGTCCCCCGTGAGGAGCGAC
>JBKPOL010000510.1:0-7535 GCA_046733075.1 Pseudomonadota bacterium
GCGCAGCAGCGCGATGTAATACAGCACGTGAACGACTCCACTTACGACAACAAGGCCCCACTCCACGCTGCCCCAGGTCGGCAGCACATCCCAGCCCAGCCAGATGCCGAGCGGTGCCCATATCAGCGCCATCAGGAGTCCCGTGAAAGTGGCGAAGCGCGCGTCGCCGCCGGCCTTCTTGGCGGTGATGTTCCAGACCGCGTGGATCAGGCCGGCGAGGATGACGAGCGCGAGGGATAGAGCAGGCATGAAGGGAAACGCAAGCCAATGACGTGCCTTCGATTGTCTCCCAGGTTCGCATGCCGTACTTGCGGTTGAACTCGCTCCGGATCATCGACTGACTGATCGTCGAGCGGCTGGCCTTGAGCTCAAGCGGAAGAGACTTCTCGACGTGTCGTTGCAGCCACACCGGACATGTCGCACACTCGTGGGATCCTCTTCAACCTCACGAATTTCTTCGGAGGCTTGCGAGGCTTCACACGCGACGATTTTTCGTAAACATTCCCTACAATGACCATTACCATTACCGCCTTCGAACGTTCACCCGACGGCGGCAAGGGGCTGGCGCGCGATACACGCGTTCGCTGGGCGCTTGAAGAAGCGAGCCAACCTTACGAGGTTCGCCTGGTCTCCTTTCGTGCGATGAAGGAGGCCCCGCATCTGGCGCTCCATCCTTTCGGCCAGATTCCGACCTACGAGGAAGGCGATCTCGTGCTGTTCGAGACCGGCGCGATCGTGTTCCATATCGCCGCGCGTCATGCCGGCTTGCTTCCGGAAGAGGGCAACGCCCGGGCGCGCGCCATCACGTGGATGTTTGCTGCACTCAACACGGTTGAGCCGCCGATCCTCGAACTCGTAAACGCCAGGCTTCTGGAGGGCGACAAGCCCTGGCGTGCCGAGCGTTTGCCTCTGGTCGAGGAGCGTGTGCGAAACCGGTTGAAGCAACTTTCCGATCGTCTGGGCGACGCGGACTGGCTCGATGGTGCGTTCAGCTCGGGCGATCTGTTGATGGTGTCGGTGCTGCTGAGGCTGAGATCATCGGGCATCCTGGACGAGTACCCGAAGCTCGCCGCCTATGTCGTCCGCGGCGAAGCACGGCCTGCCTACAAGCGAGCCTTCGACGCTCAACTGGCGGTTTATACGAGGATGCGACCGCCCGACTGATGGGGGTTTCTCAAGCGCTCGACCCATCCTCACAGCAAGGCGTCAGGTAAAGGCCTTTCTTCTATCGGATCTTGACGACAACCTTGCCTTTTGCACGCCCCGTTTCGACGTAGGCGAGCGCCTCCTTGGTCGATTCAAATGGGAACACCCGATCCAGGACCGGGCGTATGGCACCTGTCTCGATGAGAGAACCAATCTCTCGCAACTGATCCCCGCTCGCTCTCATGAAGAGAAAACAATAGTTGACGTGGTGACGCCTGGCCTGTCTTCTGATCCGATAGCTCAGGAGGCGCATGACCAGTTCAAGTATCCGGCCCAATCCAAGATCGCTCGCAAACTGCGGATCGGGTGGACCCGAGATCGAGATGAGTTTTCCACCGGGCTTGAGCACTCGGAGCGACTTCTCGAGCGTCGCGCTGTCGAGACTATTCAGAACCACGTCGCAATCGCGGAGAATCTCTTCGAACGAATCTTTCCTGTAATCGATCACGACGTCTGCACCGAGACGCTTGACCAAGTCGACATCGGCCGTACTCGTTGTCGTGGCCACGGTTGCGCCAACATGCTTCGCGAGCTGAATGGCGAAGGTGCCCACGCCGCCCGAGCCCGCGTGGATCAGGACTGTCTGCCCTTTCTTCAATTGCGCCCTGTCGATCAGCGCTTGCCAAGCGGTTAAGCCGACCAAGGGGATGGAAGCGGCTTCTTCCATGGTTAACCTCCCGGGCTTGATCGCCAGGTAGTCTTCGTTTACTGCGATGACGTCCGCGAACGTCCCGATTCGATTCTTGTCGGGTCGTGCGTACACCTCGTCGCCAGGCTTGAAGCGTCCGACGCGAGATCCCACTCGGATCACCACTCCCGCCAACTCGTTACCAAGAATGAGCGGCAATCGATAAGGCAAGAACGCTTTGAATGCTCCGTCCCGGATCTTGGAATCCAGTGGGTTCACACCGGCCGCGTGGATCTCGATCAGGGCGTCATCCTCCCGCATTTCCGGGAGTGGCACTTCGCGGGCACGCACGCGATCTGCGCCTCCATAGCGGTCGACGACAAATGCTTTCATGTTGCCCCCTGACGCCTGAGTTGGAGACCGCCTACCTTTCCAGAACCGGGGTGCGAGGGAGCGACCGCATCGGTGCGTCGAGCCGCAGATCCTTTCGAATCCCGGCGTCCACCAATCCAGCCGGCGCGAATCTGCGAAGCAACCGCAGACGATTCGCGAGGCCCCCCGCCACGTAGCGCAGTTTGGGGCGGTCCGCGATGGCGGCTTCGAGCACGACATCGGCCACGACGGTCGGCTCGTCGGCCGTTGCCATTACGTCCTTGAGCACCTTGTCCAGGAGCGCGCGAACTTCGCCGTACTCATCGAGCTTCGAATCGGCGGCCAGAAAGTTGGCATCGAACCGTGTCTTCGTGTACGCGGGCTCGATGACCGACACCCGGATTCCTCTTGTGCGCAGCTCATGATCGAGCGACTCCGAATAGCCTTCAACCGCGTGCTTGGTTGCGGCATAGAGAGCGCCGTAAGGCATCGGAAGAAAACCCAGCACCGAACCGATATTGATGATGCGGCCGTTTCCCTGGCGTCGCATGTGCGGCACGACGGCCCGGGTCATGCGGATGAGCCCGAAGAAGTTGGTCTCGAAGATCGCCTTGGCCTGGTCGATCGAGCTCTCTTCTGCTCCGGCAGGTGCAACGCCGAAGCCGGCGTTGTTCACGAGCAGGTCGATGCGGCCTTCCCGGCGAATGAGCTCGTTCACGGCGGTTTCGACCGATTCGTCACTGGTAACGTCGAGCGGCAGCATTGCGAAGGACTGCTGGCCTGACTGGGCGCCGCGTCTGCTCGTGCCGTAAACCTTGTAGCCTGCCGTCGCAAGTCGCTTGGCGGTGGCTTCGCCGATGCCTGACGAGGCGCCTGTTACGAGGGAGACCGATCCTTGGATGTTCATGGGATGCCTTTCATTTAGGAGTTGGTGACGAAACGCAACTGCGGCGATCGTCGGGTCGGACGAGATCTTTCAGATATATATGATGCTCGTCATATGTTTTCCCGAACGCGAACAACGCCGGTTTTCAAGTGGCGTCAGCTCCGGGTCAGGGCGAGATGCTTCAGCGCTGCTTTGCGCAGTGCCTCGGATAGCCTCGGGTCGTCGACCGCGCGCGCCAGCACCAGTGTGCCGACCATTGTCGCGACGGTTACGAGGGCACGCTCATGTGCGGACGGCTGCCCCCAATCGGGCGACTGGCGGGCGACGAGGTCGATCATCTCCTTGATGCGACGCGTAGCGGCGCGGCGGACCTCCGGCGCCTGGCGCGGCATCTCCGAGCCAAGCGCGGCCGTGGCGCAGCCGGTCTCAACGCCTTCGACGTGCGCCTTCGAGAGATAGGCCTCCATCATGGCCTGAAGTGCTTTGGATGGTGGCGCTGTCGCGCCGATGCGCTCCATCATGGCCACGCTCTCACTGCCGGCACGGTCGGCGGCCTCGGCGAGCATTGCTTCCCGCGACGCGAAGTGGGCGTAGAAACCACCGTGCGTAAGGCCGGCCTCCTTCATGATGTCGGCGACGCCCGTGCCGTCGTAGCCAGTGCGCCGGATCGCGCGCGCGGCGGCCTCGACGATGCGCTCGTGCGTAGCTTCCTTGGACTTAGGGGTGGCTCGCTTCATATTATGCTCATCATATTATATCCCGATCACCGGCGCAAGCGGCATTTGGCCATCGGGTCGCCAATCTCCGGGACGCATCTTTCCGCGGGAACGACGCTTTTCGATCGCTGCCCAATGCGCCGAACTGCTCGTCCGAGACGTTCGGATCCGGCCGCTTCCACAAGCGCCGTGCTGGGCGAGCGGCACGAGCGACACCTGTCGCCTTTGCGAGAACCGGCTCAAGGGGTGGTCGCGGCGGCGGACGAGCGACACCTGTCGCGTTTGCGAGGAACCGCTCAAGGGGGCGGTTGCAGCGGCGGACGAGCGACACCTGTCGCCTTTGCGAGAACCGGCTCAAGGGGCCGGTGCGGCGGCCGGCGTGGAGACTTCGCCATCGAGGCAAATCGCCGCAGGCTTGTTAAACGGCGTATTTCGAGTGCATGCTTCCCGAAGTGAACGGGACATGACTCGGCTCCTCGGGGAGGACTGCGATGCTTTCGAAAACCGAATTCGCCAGTTTCGTAATCGCGGACATCTCCGGCTACACGAACTTTCTCGCCGACGTCGAGCTCGACCACGCGCACGACATCATTGCCGACGTCATGGATACGGTGGTGAGGCAGCTCCGCCCACCGTTTCGGCTCGCCAAGTTCGAGGGTGACGCGGCCTTTTTCTATGCGGTCAACGACAAGGTCGACGGATCGCTCCTGCAGGATGCCATCGAGTCGGCCTACTTCGCCTTCCGGAAACGGCTGCGCAACATCAAGCAGGCGACGTCCTGTGGATGCAACGCCTGCAGGAATATGCAGGATCTCGACCTGAAGTTCGTCAGCCACCATGGCGAGTTCATCAAGCACAAGATGGCGGGCCGCGAGGAACTCGCCGGTCGCGATGTCATCCTCATCCATCGTCTGCTCAAGAACTCGGTGAACGAGCACCTCGGTGGCCACGCCTACGCGCTGTATTCCGACGCTCTGATCCAGGCGATGAACATCGATCCCATCGCGCAGGGTCTCGTCGAGCACGGAGAGTCGATCGACATCATTGGCGACGTGAAGTGCTGGGTGCGCGATCTCGAAGAGGCATGGGTGAGGGAGAGAGACCGCGACAGAAACGAAGTGACGCGCGACAAGGCAGGCATGGTGATCGAGTTCGAGATCGCCGCTGCCCGCCCGACAGTATGGGAATATTTCGTTTCGCCGGGCCTGCGCCCGAAATGGCGAGGCGCCGACGAGGTGCGCGAAACAGCAAAAAGCGGTCGCCGAGGAGTGGGCACCATCAACCACTGCATGCATGGCCCCCACGCCATCATCGAAGAGGTGCTCGACTGGCGTCCATTCGACTACCTGACACTGACTACGCTGGTGCCTATGCCGGACGCTCCCAAGGTGCTCATGACTTACGCGTTCACGGAAACTGCGAGCGGCGGCACGCACATCGAGATTCGCGTGGCTAAGCCCAAGCCGAAAGACAAGGCGTTCCTCGAGCAGGTCGGGTCGGAATTCCAGAA
Organism: Pseudomonadota bacterium; assembly: GCA_046733075.1. GTDB lineage: Bacteria > Pseudomonadota > Gammaproteobacteria > Burkholderiales > Casimicrobiaceae > VBCG01. The sequence continues at coordinate 5,319 of JBKPOL010000510.1, forward strand.
GCACATTACCGACGAAGTTGCGGCTCTCCGGCTGATACTCGAGCGCCGGGAGGACGGCACGGCAGATGTCGAAGAGGCCGCTCTGCCGGTTTCGTCCGAGCGTTTCCTGACCCAGCCCGTGCACGCGCGCTGACGTCATTGCACCAAGCGGCGGTCATGCTCACACAAAGTCAGAAACGCCAGCTCGATGAGCTGGGTTACCTCGCACTGCCCGGCTTCATTCCACCGCCGCTGCTCGCGGACCTTCGCGAACGCGTCGAAACATTGTGGGAGCTGGAAGGCGACGAGGCCGGGTCGGAGTTCCGGCATGAGCCAGGCACCCGCCGTCTGGCAAATCTGGTCGACAAGGGTGCGGTCTTCGCGGAACTGATCGCGATGCCGGAGATCCTCGAGTGTATCGAGCACGTCATTGGACCCGACTACAAGCTGAGCAGCCTCAACGCGCGTTCAGCCAATCCACATAATCGAGAAGCGCAACCATTGCATGTCGATGCCGGCGCCATCGCCGACGAGCGCGGCTACTGGGTGTGCAACTCCATCTGGATGCTCGACGACTTCACCGTCGAGAACGGCGCCACGCGCATGATTCCCCGCTCCCACGCCTGGCGCCGTCTGCCCGAGCCGGGCATCACCGACTCCATCCCAGGTGAAGCGCTGGTGACCGGCCAGGCCGGGACTGTCGTCATCATGAATGCGCACATGTGGCATGGCGGAACCGCCAATCGTACCGACCGTTGCCGCCGGGCGCTGCACGGGTTCTACACCCGCAACGACAAGCCGCAACAGCAGTATCAGAGGGCGCTGTTGCGACCGGACACCGTTGCCGCACTAACACCGTTACAGCGTCGGGTGCTCGCTCTGGACGATGCCGAGAATGACCGGCTCAGCTCGCAGACCACCCGCATGAGCGGCTTCCTGAAATAACGTTCGGCGGCTAAATGCGCCACCGCAGCGCCGCCGTGTGCACTGGAGCGTCCCACAATTCGGTCAGCTCGTCGTTCAACAACGTGACGGTGACCGAGCATCCCGCCATGTCGAGCGACGTGACGTAGTTGCCGACGATGCCGCGGCCGGCCGCGAGCTCATGCCTCGCGAGTTGACGTGAAGCCGCGTCGTACATCAGATGAAGCTCGAGCAGCGGTGTGGCGCCGAAACCGTTGATCATCAGCAGCACGTCTGAGCGTGGGCTCGCGCCAAGGTCGTCGGTGATCGCATCGACCAACTCCTTGGCGATCTCGTCGGCGTGCTTCATGGCAACCCGCCGCCGGCCCGCTTCACCGTGAATGCCGACGCCGAACTCCATGTCGCTGTCTGCGATGTCGAAGGTGGGTTTGCCCGCCGCCGGCACAGTGCAGCTCGTCAGCGCAACGCCCATCGAACGTGTCGAGCCGATCACCGACGCGCCGAGACGCTTCAGTGCGGGCAGGTCGGCTCCCGCTTCTGCTGCCGCACCCAGCATCTTTTCGACGACCATGGTCCCTGCTACGCCGCGGCGACCTTGCGTGGATCTGTTCAGGGCAACGTCGTCGTCGATGACGAGCGTGTCCGCGCTGCCGCCGCACATCTCCGCTGCCAACGCAAAGTTCATGACGTCCCCGGCATAGTTTTTCACGATGAAAAGCACGCCGGCGCCGGCATCGACCGCCTCTGCGGCAGCAACTATCTGATCGGGTGTCGGCGATGTGAAAACCTGCCCGGGACAGGCGGCGTCGAGCATGCCATGACCCACGAACCCCGTGTGCAGCGGTTCGTGGCCGCTGCCGCCGCCGGAAATCAGTCCGACTTTGCCGCGTTTGACCCGCGCGCGGCGTACGAAACGGAACTCGCTGTCCAGCGTCACGATGTCGCGATGGCATTTTGCGAAGCCGGAAAGACTTTCGCGCAGCATCGTATCGGTGCTGTTCATGAACTTCTTCATGGCACTCCTTCGGGCGGGGCGCTTTGAAGACGCGCGCGCCGACCGTGACAGCGTCCGCAGATCCCGCTACTTCCGGTCCATCAGCCGCAAGATTCCCTGCAGGATGGTCTTCAACAACTCGTCGAGCTCCTTGTTCTTCGCGCGATCACGCAAGTCGGGAACGCGCAGCACGATCTCGCGCCAGCGCTTGTCGCCGGAATTACCCGGAGCGCGATTCGGATGCGCGCGCCGCTACGCGGCCATGAACTCGGCCTTCTCGGCCGCCAGAAAGTGGCAAGTCTCGAGGATGCGTTCAATAT
>JBKPOL010000511.1:0-8069 GCA_046733075.1 Pseudomonadota bacterium
ACCCCCCCCCACCCCCCCCCCGCCCCCCCCACCCACCAGCCGCTTCTCCTCACCAACCACCCCCTGCCCCAGTACGACCACCACGTATTTCGTGATGTCGACGACCGCCGAGATCGATCGAATGCCGGAGCGCTCGATCCGTGTCTTGATCCACGAAGGCGTCGGCGCCCGGGCATCGATGTCTTCGATGACACGCGCAGCGAACCTCGGACACGCATCGTCATCTTCGATGCGCACCGTCCGCGCGGCCTGCGACGTCACGGGCACACGCACGGAAGCCGGCATATCGAGCGGCGCGCGTGTGATCGCGGACACCTCCCGGGCAATGCCGAGGAGCGACAGGCAGTCGGCGCGGTTCGGCGTGAGCTTGACGGTGATCAGCGTGTCGTCGAGATCGAGCACCTTGCGAACGTCGGTGCCCGGCTCGGCATCGGGAGGCAGCGCGAGCAGACCGGAAGCGTCCTCGGAAATGCCGAGCTCGCGCGCCGAGGACAGCATGCCCTGCGACTCCACGCCGCGCATTGTGGTGCGGCGAACGATCTGGTTTCCCGGAAGCGTTGCGCCTTCCAGGGCCGTGGGCGCGCGCACGCCGACAGCGACGTTCGGCGCACCGCATACGATACGGAGCGGCGCTTTGCCACCGACGTCGACGCTGCAGATGCGCAGCCGATCGGCCTCCGGGTGCGGCGCCACCTGCAGGATCACGCCGACGACGACGTTGGAGAAGGTTGGGGCGGCGGACTCGACGGCCTCGACTTCGAACCCGCTCATCGTCAGCTTGTCACAGAGCGTCGACGTGTCGATCGGGGGATCGACGAGCGTGCGCAACCAGTGCTCGGAGAACTTCATCGCTTCAGCGTGCGTTGTCCGACCACGAGGGAACGCCGAAGCGCCGCTTCACTGGAATTGCCGCAGGAATCGCAGATCGTTCTCATAAAACAGGCGCAAATCGTCGACGCCGTAGCGCAACATGGCGAGACGATCCGGCCCCATGCCGAAGGCGAATCCCTGCCAGCGCTCCGGATCGATGTTCACGGCACGCAGCACGTTCGGATGCACTTGCCCCGAGCCGGCGACCTCGAGCCACCTGCCGTCGCCGAATCGCATGTCGATCTCGGCGGAAGGTTCGGTGAACGGAAAGAACGACGGGCGAAAGCGCAGCGTGACATCGTCGCGCTCGAAGAAATTCTGCAGGAACTCGGTGAACACGCCTTTCAGATCGGCGAACGATACGTCGTCGCCGATCCACAACCCCTCGATCTGATGGAACATCGGCGAGTGCGTCGCATCGCTGTCGACGCGGTATACGCGGCCGGGCGCGATGATCCGAATCGGCGGCGCATGCGTCTCCATGTAACGGATCTGGATCGGCGACGTGTGCGTGCGCAGGACCATGCCGCCGTCGACATAGAACGTGTCGTGCATCGAGCGCGCCGGATGGTTCTCCGGCGTGTTGAGCGCGGTGAAGTTGTGGAAGTCGTCCTCGATCTCGGGGCCGTCGGCGACGGCGAAGCCCAGCGAGCGAAACAGCGTCTCGATCCGTTCGAGCGTGAGCGTCAGAGGATGCAGTCCGCCGATACCGCGGCCCCGACCCGGAAGTGAAACGTCGAGTGCATCGGCGGCGAGTTGCGCGGCGAGTTTCGCCTCCGCGAGCTGGGCACGACGCCGCGCGAGTGCATCCTCGAGCTCGGCCTTGGCGGCGTTGATTCGCGCACCGCTCGCGGCACGCTCGCTCGGCGCCAGCTTACCGAGCATCTTCAGCTGCCCGGTCAGGGCGCCCGCCTTGCCGAGATACTTCGCCTTGGCGTTCTCGAGGGCAACTGCGTCGGCGGATCGGGAGAAGTCGGCCAGCGCGGACTCGACGATTCGGCTCAGCTCATCCATTGGCAAGACCGCTGCATCGGCATCAAAGGAAAGGGAGGCGGGCTGCCTCCCTTCCGATTTTGCATTTTCGACGTTGTGACCCGCGATAACGGGCGAAGGGCGCAGCCTGCGTTGCCCTTCGGCCGAAGCTATGCGAGGGAGCTGCGCGCCTGCTCCGCGATCTTCGTGAACGCGGCCTTGTCGTGCACAGCAAGATCGGCAAGGACCTTGCGGTCGATGTCGACCGACGCCTTCTTGAGCCCGTTCATGAAGGCGCTGTACGACAGGCCGAACTCGCGAGCGGCCGCGTTGATGCGGGCGATCCAGAGCGCGCGGAATTCGCGCTTCTTCGCGCGACGGTCGCGATACTGGTACTGCCCGGCCTTCATCACCGCTTCCTTGGCGATGCGGTAGACGTTCTTCCGGCGGCCGCGGTAGCCCTTGGCCTGGTCGAGGACCTTCTTGTGCCGCGCGCGCGCCGTTACGCCACGTTTGACTCTGGGCATGGCGGCTCCTTATGCGTACGGCAACATCGCGGCGACCGCGTTGGCGTTGGTCGCGTGGATGCCCGTGACGCCGCGCAGGTGGCGCTTGTTCTTGGTCGACTTCTTCGTAAGGATGTGGCGCTTGAACGCCTGCGAGCGCTTGACCGAGCCGCTCCCGCGCACGCGGAAGCGCTTCTTCGCGCCCGACTTGGTCTTCATCTTGGGCATGATGCCGTTCCTTATTTGCTGCCCACGGCGGTGCGCTCCGGTTTCGCGGATGCGGCTTCGGCGCCTTGCGGCTTACCGTCCTCAGGCTTGTCGGGATGATGCTGTTTCGGCAACGTCTTCTTCGGGGCCAGCAGCATCACCATTTGCCGGCCCTCCAACCTCGGCCACTGCTCGACGGTCGCCACGGTTTCCAGGTCGCCCCGGATCCGTTCGAGCAGCCGCACCCCGAACTCCTGGTGCGCCATCTCACGACCGCGAAAGCGCAACGTGACCTTCGCCTTGTCGCCTTCGGCGAGGAAGCGCGTCAGGTTGCGCAACTTGATCTTGTAGTCGCCTTCGTCCGTGCCGGGACGGAATTTGACTTCCTTGACCTGGATCTGCTTCAGCTTGAGCTTCGCCTCGTGCTGCTTCTTGGCCTCCCGGTACTTGAACTTGCCGTAATCCATGATCCGGCAGACCGGGGGTTTCGCCATCGGGGCGATCTCGACCAGATCGAGTTCGGCGGCTTCCGCTTTCGCCATCGCTTCGGTCAATGGAACGATGCCGAGTTGCTCGCCGTCCACGCCGACCAGTCGAATCTCGGGTGCGTTGATTTCTCCGTTCAGTCGCTGCTGCTGCTTGTCTAGAGCTATTGTGCAATCTCCATAAAAGACAAAAAACGGCCGGCTTCCCGATGGTTGACAGCGTTCCTTCGCGTGGAAGGTTAGCTGTGGGACGCGACCTCCTCGCGGAGGCGCGCCAGCAAGGACGCGACGGGCATCGAGCCCAGATCCTCGCCGCCACGGGTACGCACGGCCACGGTCGAAGCCTCCTGTTCCTTATCGCCGACGATCAAGTGATAAGGCAATTTTTGGAGGCTATGTTCTCGAATTTTATAGGTAATTTTCTCGTTGCGCAAATCGGTCGCAATGCGCAATCCAGCCTCGCGCAACGTCGCCGCGATCCGCATCGCGTAGTCGCGGTGGCGGTCGGTGATCGTGAGCACCACGGCCTGGATCGGGGCCAGCCACAGCGGCATGGCGCCGGCGTGATGCTCGATCAGGATGCCGATGAAGCGTTCGAGCGAGCCCACGATCGCCCGGTGGAGCATGACGGGGGTCTTCCGGGTGTCGTCCGCTGCCACGTATTCGGCGCCCAGACGTCCGGGCATCTGGAAATCGACCTGCATCGTTCCGCATTGCCACGAGCGGCCGATCGAATCCTTCAAGTGATACTCGATCTTCGGGCCGTAGAACGCGCCTTCGCCGGGTAGTTCGGTCCATTCGACATTGCACGCGCGCAAGGCATCGCGCAGCGCGTTCTCCGCGCGGTCCCAGGTCGCGTCATCACCGAGGCGCTGTTCAGGGCGGAGCGCGAGCTTGATCGTGATCGACTCGAAGCCGAACACGCGATATACATCGAGTGCGAGCTGATTGAACGCCGTGCACTCCGGCTGGATCTGCTCTTCGGTGCAGAAGATGTGACCGTCGTCCTGCGTGAAGCCGCGCACGCGCATGATGCCGTGCAGCGCGCCCGACGGCTCGTTGCGATGGCATGCGCCGAACTCGCCATAGCGCAGCGGCAGGTCGCGATAGCTCCGCAGGTCTGCGTTGAAGACCATCACATGGCCGGGGCAATTCATTGGCTTGATCGCGAAGTCGCGCTTCTCGGACTCCGTCGTGAACATGTTGTCCTTGAAGTTCTGCCAGTGCCCGGACTTCTCCCACAGCGATCGATCGAGGATCTGCGGACAGCGAATCTCTAGATAGCCGTTGTCGCGATAGACGCCGCGCATGTATTGCTCGACCTGCTGCCAGATCGACCAGCCGCGCGGATGCCAGAACACCATGCCGGGCGCTTCGTCCTGCAGATGAAAGAGGTCGAGCTGCTTGCCGAGCTTGCGGTGGTCGCGCTTTTCCGCTTCCTCGATGCGCCGCAGGTATGCATCCAGGTCTTCCTTCTTCGTCCATGCGGTGCCGTAGATCCGCTGCAGCATCTCGTTGCGTGAATCGCCGCGCCAATACGCGCCCGCGAGCTTCATCAGCTTGAACACCTTGAGGCGGCCCGTCGAAGGGACGTGCGGTCCCCGGCAAAGGTCGACGAATTTTCCTTCGGCGTACAGCGAGATCGGCTCATCGGAGGGAATGGACGCGATGATCTCGGCCTTGTAGTGCTCGCCGAGCGACTCGAAATAGCGCACGGCCTCGTCGCGCGGCATCAGCGAGCGGCTCACGGGCTCGTCCTTCTTCGCGAGCTCGGCCATCTTGCGCTCGATCGCCTCGAGGTCCTCGGGCGTGAAAGGGCGCTTGAACGAGAAGTCGTAGTAGAAGCCGTCCTCGATGACGGGACCGATCGTCACCTGCGCATCCGGAAACAGTTCCTTGACGGCATAGGCGAGCAGGTGCGCAGTCGAGTGCCGAATGACGTCGAGCCCTTCGGGATCGCGCTCGGTGACGATCGCAACTGCTGCGTCATCATCGATGACGTGCGAGGTGTCGACGATCTTACCGTCGACCTTGCCGGCGATCGCCGCCTTCGCAAGGCCGGGACCAATCGATTGCGCAAGCTCGGCAACGGTAATCGGCGCGTCGAAGTGCTTGACGGCGCCGTCGGGCAGTCGGATGTCGGGCATGGCGTGAACCTTTCTCGGAGCTCTGAAAACGAAAAAGTGCGGCGGGCCGCACTTTTCATCGGGACGGACACAAGCTGTCCGAGCGCGAGCGACACCGTATCGTCGTTAAACCGTTCCTCCACGCGTTCGCGGTGTCATAACCATGCCTTTCGTCACCGTCCATTCCGCTCCGCCCGGGGGCGCGGTCGTCGCATCCGCGGCGGAAAATCATGGTAGGCGCGATTGGACTCGAACCAACGACCCCCACCATGTCAAGGTGGTGCTCTAACCAGCTGAGCTACGCGCCTGCAAGGATGTGATTATACGCGAGCAGTGCGACGACCGAAGCGCTTCCGTGCGCGGCGCAGCGGCAGGTCATCGGCGTGTTGCAAGCCACACCAGGCCGATCAGCAAAGGCTGATGGACAAGGTAGATCACGAGGCTGTGCCGGCCAATGAAGCGCAACCAACAGGGCGAACGCCCGAGCACCGCGAGCGGCGCGAATTGCACGCGCAACAGCCTGTCTCCCACAGCAATGCCGAGCAGGAGCACGCCCGCCCAGGGGAACAGCGGAACGTAGTCTTCCGTCATCGGCTTCGCCGTCATGAATCCGATCCAGCCGAGTACGCGGCTGTCGAATACCGGATGATCGAGCGTCACACCGGCCAACAGCACGATAACGCCGACGACCGCGGCCAGTGCCGGCCTGCTAACGAATGGTCGCGCGACCAGCAGCGACACGGCGATTGCATGCAGCGCGCCAAACCAGATGAAGGACTGCGGGAACATTGCCGCACTCGCCGCCGTCGCGAGCAGCGCGGCCACCGCGATCTTCGCAACGTGCGCAAGCCAGCGCCGGTTCGCGTCGACGTTACGGGATGCTAGGACGAGACTGATGCCGGCGATCAGCATGAAGGAACCGAGAATCAGGCTCCGCGCCGTCAGCCAGCGAGGATCGTGCTCGAAATCGGCGTGCGTGATACCGAAATAGCGGAGGTCGAAACAGAAGTGATAGGCGACCATGGCAATGATGGCCACGCCGCGCGCCGCGTCGAGACCAAGAATGCGTGAAGTCCCCGCCTCGCGTGACGTCGTGACATCGGTGTCGTTCATCGGCCGCGCACGTGGCACAGCGATGGCCTGGGCCGCCGGGTGGCGCGATGCGGACTTCGCGGCGTGAACGGCCCGCCGGTGTCTGCGCGTCATCGGCCCGCGTGCCACGTGACGTTCACGCTACCGGTACCGTCCGGCGTGCCGAAGAGCGGCAACAGCCCACGAACGTTGTCGGTGGTGTTGCCCGTGGGGCGCAGTGTCAGTGCGAGATCGATACCGTTCGCGTTTTCGCGAAGCGTGCCGGCGACACCGACGTCGCCTCCAACGTTCTGCATCCTGCCGGTTCCACGTCCACCGCCCGGTTCGCCGGCGGATGGGGTTGCAAGCGTGACCACCCCGGCATCGACAACGATGTCGGACACGACGATACGAGCGCGGTCCCATGTTGCACGCAATCCATCCGCCCGAAGGCCCCCGGCATTCGACGTGAACGTCGGGACGTCGAGTGCGAGTGCACCGCCGAGTGTGACTGCTGCAAGCCGGCGATCGAACGCACCGAGCGCGGCGGCGGGAATGACGATGTGCACGTCCTGCAGCCGGATTTCCCGGTCACGCGCGATCACGGTACCAAGAATCTTGCCGGTCTGCGGATCCTGGAGATCGACCACGCGTACGCCGCGCAGTAGCTCCCCGACATGCACGCGCCAGCCGAGCGGCATCCGCCCGGTCCCATCGGCGGTTACAAGCGTTCCCGCTCCGCGCCACCACCATCCGCGCGCATCTCCGAGACGAAGACGACCGTCGGACGCTTCCCGGATGCGTGCATCGAGCAGCGCAGCCGGTGCGAATGCCGCGGCAGCGACGGCGAGCAACCCGAAGCCGATCAGCGGCCGCGCCCAGGCGGTCGGCATTCACATCCGCCTGCAGACGGCACACCCGAGCGCCGGCCGCAATTCATGCTTTCCCGCGCACGCTATCGCTCGTCCCGTCATCGTGCGAATACGAGCTCTGCACGCACGCGGCCCGGGTCGACCAGGGCGGTGAATCGTGCTTCGACGACGTGCAGTGTCTCGTCACGTGCCAGTGTGTCGATCACCCGCACGATGCCGTCGAAGGGCGCATCTGCAATGACGACGCCGAAGCGGCCTTCAGCTGCCGGCGAACCGCCGGTTGTCGGGTGCAGACGGTGCCGCGCGAGAACCCGTTCGATCGCTATACGCGGGTCATCGCTGCGCGGCGGCGATGTCGCGCGCGTCAGAGCCTGGCTGTCGGCGACGTGCTGCCGGGCAACCTGGAGCAGCAATGCGCTCCGTCTGACGTCGTCCTGCTTTCCGGCGATGGCAGCGGCGAGAGGACCGAAGGAAACGGCGATGCCGAGGACAACCAGTGCAAGCATCGCCAGCGTCCACGCGACGACGGGACGATGATCGATGTTCCAGCGCTCAACGATATGGAGCATCGAGGGTGAGCCGCATGCGCGTGCCGCCGCTCACGGGCGCGGCGACGCTGGGTACGCCCGCTTCATCGAGGGAGCGCGCGAGCCGCGAAACGACATTGGGATCGACGCCCGCAACCTCGATGGTCCATGCGTCGCTCGCATAGGTCATCGTTCTAACGCTCGTGCGCGGCAACGTGGCGAGCGAAGGGGCGGCCCGCGCCAGCAGCGGCAGTGCGTCCTGCGGCACGTACTGCCCGGCGCGATGCGCGAGCGCGGCGTACTGGCGCGAAATGGCCGCTGCCGCCGCTTCCGCGCCTCCGACCTTCGCGATTCCTGCATCGGCCGCTTCGTGAACGAGCGCGCGTGACAGCTGCCAATCGGTAAACGCAAGAAGGCCCCACTGGGTCAACAG
>JBKPOL010000512.1:0-3379 GCA_046733075.1 Pseudomonadota bacterium
CGCCCACGCCGCCGCACGGGCACTGCCAACCACACGCCGCGTCGCGAGCTCACCGGTCCGCGACGTGAAGCAAGGAGTCCTCATGAAAGTCCGCTGCATCGCCACCGTCGTCGCGCTTGCTCTGACTTCGTTCTCCGCCGCAGCTCAGATGGTCGTCGGCGTCTCATGGTCGAACTTCCAGGAAGAGCGATGGAAGACCGACGAGGCCGCGATCAAGGGGCAGCTCGAAAAACTCGGCGCGAAGTACATCAGCGCCGACGCTGGCGGTTCCCCGGAGAAGCAACTCGGCGACATCGAAGGGTTGATGGCCAAGGGCGCGAAGGCGCTGATCGTACTCGCGATGGACAAAGACGCGATCCTGCCCGCTGTCAACAAGGCGACCCGCCAAAAGGTTCCGGTCGTCGCGTACGACCGGCTGATCGAGGTGCCGGGCGTCTTCTACATCACGTTCGACAACGTCGAGGTCGGCCGCATGCAGGCGCGCGAAGTGTTCAAGCTCGCGCCCAAGGGCAACTACGTGTTCATCAAGGGGTCGCCCACAGATCCCAACGCGAACTTCCTGCGCGCGGGCGCGCAGGAGATCGTCGATGCGGCGGTGAAGAAAGGCGACATCAAAATCGTGGGCGACGAATATACCGACGGCTGGAAGCCGGAGGTCGCGCAGAAGAACATGGAGCAGATTCTTACGAAAAACGCCAACAAGGTCGACGCGGTGGTCGCGGCTAACGACGGCACTGCGGGTGGCGTGGTCGCGGCGCTGACTGCGAAGGGGATCCGCGGGATTCCGGTCTCAGGACAGGACGCGGATCACGCAGCGCTCAATCGCATCGCGCTTGGGTCGCAGAGCGTGTCGGTGTGGAAGGACTCCCGCGAGCTTGGGAAGGAGGCGGCCAGCGCGGCCGTTGCCCTCGCCTCCGGCAAGCCGGTCGACAAGGCCGCGAACTGGAGCGGCGGCGAGAAGAAGGTCGAGCTCCAGTCGCGGCTGCTCGCGCCGGTGCCGATCACGCGTGACAACCTCGACGTCGTGATCAAGGCCGGCTGGATCAGCAAGGCGGAGGTGTGCAAAGGCGTAAGCGGCGACAAGGCACCCGCCGCGTGCAAGTGACCGCGCGGACTTGAGCGTCGCACGCCCGACCACCGCGGCGGAGCGCGCCGACGTGCCGGGCGATCGACCCGGCCGACATGTGTGGCAGCGATCCGGCCTCGACCTGCGGCTCTTGCTGATGTCGGCGCTGCTCATCGTCATGGGCGTCGTGTTCCACGCGCTCTCGGGCGGCGTGTTCCTGTCGCCCGAGAACCTTTACAACCTCGCGCAGCAGACGGCGGTCGTCGGCATCGTGTCGACCGTGATGGTCCTCGTCATTGTCGCGCGCCACATCGACCTGTCGGTTGGTTCGGTGATGGGATTCGTCGGCGTACTGATCGCGTATCTCATGTACACGTCCGGGTGGTCGTGGCAGGCGGCGTCCTTGGCTGGACTCGCAATCGCATTGCTCGTCTCGATGTACCAGGGTGCGCTGACGGCGGTGCTTGGCGTACCGTCGTTCGTCGTCACGCTTGGCGGTCTCATGTCATTTCGCGGCGCGGCGTTTCTCGTCGCCGACGGCAAGACGCAGCCGGTGAACGATGAATTCTTCCAGCGACTCGGCGGTGGCTACGACGGCGGCATCGGCGTCACCGCGACATGGGCATTAACCGCACTGGTGATCGTGGGACTGCTCCTGAGGCTCGCGCACGAGCGCGGCTCGCGGCGGCGTCACGACATGTCGGTCGAGCCGCTGTGGCGCGACATCGCGGTGACCGCCGTGCCGTGCGCCGTGCTCATCGCGTTCGCATGGACGATGAACAGCTACCAGATCTCATCGAAGCCCGAGCCCCAGGGGATTCCGATTCCGGTGCTGATTTGGGCCGTTGTCGCGGGCGTGCTCTCCTTCCTCGTGCACCGGACGCGCTTCGGTCGATACATCTTCGCGATGGGAGGTAACCCGGATGCGGCGGCGCTGGTCGGCATTCCGGTCCGGCGCGTGACACTGCTCCTGTTCGCGCTGCTCGCGATATTGGTCACGCTTGCCGCGATTGTCTCGATCGCGCGGCTGAACGCGGGGACGAACTCCCTTGGCACCGGAATGGAGCTCTACGTGATCGCAGCCGCGGTGATCGGCGGTACGGCGCTCTCGGGCGGCAGCGGCTCGATCCTCGGTTCAGCGCTCGGAGCTCTCATCATGCAGTCGCTCGACAGCGGAATGCTGTTGCTCGACGTTGCGATCGGCAAGCGAATGGTGATCATCGGCCAGGTGCTGATCGTCGCTGTCGTCTTCGACGTTCTCTACCGACGGCGCTTCGGAGAGAGGTGATGGGGCCCGCAGGCGATTCGGCCAAGCCGCTCGTCGAACTGCGCGACATCCGCAAGGCGTTCGGCGGCGTGCATGCCGTCGACGGCGTCAGCATCAACCTCTACGCCGGGGAAGTCGTCGCGCTCCTCGGGCACAACGGCGCGGGCAAATCGACGCTGATGAAGATGCTCGCCGGCGCATATCCGGTCGATTCAGGCGACACCGTAGTTGCCGGACAGACCGTCGACATCCGCGCGCCGTCCGACGCGCAAAGCCTGGGTATCGAGACGATTTACCAGACGCTCGCGCTCGCCGACAACCTGGACGCAGTGGCCAATCTCTTTCTGGGCCGGGAGAAGCTGACGCCGTGGCGGACGCTCGACGATCATTTCATGGAAGGCCAGGCGCGCAAGGTATTCCAGCGGCTCAACAAGAACTTCACGAATATCCGCGTGCCGGTGCGCGCGCTCTCGGGTGGGCAGCGGCAGGTCGTGGCGATCTCGCGCGCGCTCTACTTCAACGCGCGCATTTTGATCATGGATGAGCCCACGGCCGCGCTCGGTCCCGAGGAAGCGGCGATGGTCGGACGCCTGATCAAGCAGCTCAAGACCGACGGCGTCGGTATCTTCCTGGTTACGCACGACATGCCCGACGTGTTCGCGCTATCGGATCGGCTTGCCGTGATGAAGAATGGCAGGCTCGTCGGCACTTATCGTACGGCCGACGTTACGGAGGACGAGGTGCTCGGGATGATCATCGCCGGCAAGCGGCCAGAACGGAAAGCGCAGGCGGAACACGCTTGAAGCGTGCGCGCTCGACGTCGACGACCAGCCCATGCAGTACGAGGTCGAAAGCCTCTTTTGCTCGGTGGAGTTGACCGGCCTTCGCCGACGCATCATGCTTCGCCGAATCGCAAGCCACCAAGCGGGCGTTTCGCATAATGGCCATCTCTGAGCGTCGCAGTCGTTTCATTGCGCGGCACAGGATCAACATGGCGTGGTCGCGATCGGCGCTTCGGTCGTGCGTTGTCGCATCACTGTCGCTGC
>JBKPOL010000513.1:0-6956 GCA_046733075.1 Pseudomonadota bacterium
GAGTATCGAAGGCGGTGCGAAGGGAAGCAGCGTCACGCGGCTTGACCGTGTTCGACGCGACATGTCCGCTCGTGACGAAGGTGCACGTCGAAGTCGAGAAGATGCACGCGCAGGGCTTTGAGATCGTGATGATCGGACACGCGGGTCACCCCGAGGTCGAAGGCACGATGGGACAGTGCGACAGCGGCGTTTATCTCGTCGAGTCGATCGACGACGTCGCACGTCTTGCAGTGCGCAATTCCACGCGACTGGCGTATGTCACGCAGACGACGCTCTCCGTGGATGACGCTGCGCTGATCGTTGCAGCACTGAAGGCCCGCTTCCCGGCGATCGTCGGACCGAAGAGGGACGACATCTGCTACGCGACGCAGAACCGCCAGGATGCAGTCAAGGTGATGAGCGCGGAGACCGATGCGATCATCGTCGTCGGCAGCCCCAACAGCTCCAACTCCAATCGACTACGCGAAGTGGCCGCGAAGAGGGGAGTGCCTTCGTACATGATCGACGATGCGCGTGAACTCGATCCGGCATGGATCGCGGGCAAGCGCCGCGTCGGCGTCACGGCCGGCGCATCGGCCCCCGAAGCGCTCGTCGCGCAAGTGATCGACCGGCTGCGCGAGCTCGACGCCGCCACGGTTACAGAGCTGTCAGGCGTGGTCGAGCGCGTCGTCTTTCCGATGCCGAAGGGACTCGCTTCGAAACCAGGCCAGTAGCGCGACGAATGCGGTGATCGCAAGGGCGCAGGCGGTACCCGCCACAAGCGCCAGGCGACCATGGCCGGCGAACGCGCGCACGAACGCCTCCGCCGCATAGAACGGCAACAACAAGGCAAGCCATTGCCGCGGACGACGGCGGCCGCGCGCTGCACCGGGCAGCGTTGTCGCGAGCGGAACGGCCTTCAGCGCCAGCCAGGAACCGCCCGGCGCGAGCGGTGCGAGCGCCATCTCCCAGAGCATTTCGAGCAGTGCAAGCGCGAAGGTGGAGGCGAGGGCGAGCCGCGCCGCCCACGCGGTGCCGCTCAAGTGACCGGCACGAATTCATAGAGATCGAAACCCGGACCTTGCTCGACGAGCTTGGTGAGGACGGCGAAGCCGGTGCCGCCGCCGCGCCGCAGGCTTACCGCCTGCTCGAGCGCGAATGCGCCCGCCGGCGCGGCGAGTTGCGGCGGTGCTCCGCTCGCGTCCGCCTCCGCCTCTTCGGGCAATACGAGCACCGGAAGGAGGCTGCTCTCCGATCCGTGCTCGGGTGCAGCTGCCGCCGCTTCCGGCTTCTCGGACAGCAATTCGCAGCCGAATTCGAGCATTGCGTCATTCAGCGTGTTGCGGAACCAGCGCACCATCGCCACCTGCAGTCCGGCCCGGCCTTCGACACGAAGCGCGATCAAATCGCCGACGCGCAGCGACGTCGGCGACGCATCGACCTGACGCAGCGCGTAGCCGCCGGTCGTGTGATTCACGACCTGACACCGCGTCATCGGCGGCGCAGCGGCGCTGCCTTGCACGGAACCCTGCATCCCACGGCTGTATTGCCACACTCCCGGCAGTCCCGCGCACATGACGACCCGTGCGCGCGAGGGCAGGCGGTTGAACTGGCGCGCGGGGGGAATTGCCCATTGGCGCAGCAGCCGCTTCAGCAGCGCGACGTAGGGTCCGCGCGCTTCCGCGTTCGTGCCCGCATCGCGCGGCAGAGGTCCCCCAGACTCGAGCTCGCGAATCTGTTCTTGCAGCTCGAAGGCGAGATCGTACGTGAGCAGGAAGAGTTTCGATCCCTCTCCCGACCCGCCCTTGTTCGCGGAGAATGGTGGAAAGTCGTGACCTACGGGAACGATCGCGACCGCTTTGGCCATCCGATGCACCGGGGGAACGGGCGTGAGCTTGGCGAGCTGCGCGTGCTCCTGCAGGTAGTTCAGCACGGTGCGCAACTGACTTGGCAGGAAACCATACGGATTCGCGAGCGCGAGCAGCAGCGATTGCACGTACAGCTGCTCGAGCGTGACTTCGGGTTGATCCGGCGCCACCGGATGCCGATGGATTTTGCGCTCGCGCGTGAACATGTAGATGTCGTGCGCGTCGTACCATGTCTGCGAGGGCACGGGTGCGTACGACAGATAACTGTTGACGAGCGCGCGCGACGTCGCCTGGAGCGTTCGGCGCACGAGCGAAACGATGCGGCGCGGCCCACCGAACGTGAAGCGTCGCGATGCTTCGCGCACAAGCAGGCGCTTGTACGAAGTCGAGAGCTCGTTCGCGAGGTTGAGCGCGGCCTTGGCGGCCTCGAGATCATCGTTCTGCAACGGATGCGATGCGCGCGTGAACTGGCGCTCGAGGCGCGGCCACAGCAGGGCCGCCGACTTCCAGTACTGCTCGGTGAGTTCGAGGCGCCGACCGTATCCGAGCGACGTGCGGTTGGTTGCGGCGAGCGCATCGCCGATCACGCGCGCGGCGAAACCCGGTTCGCGTGTCAGCGTTTCGGTGAGCCACGCGGCGACGCGTGATGGCCGCGTCTCGGGCGGCTGCGCGGGCCGTTCAGACAGGGATGGCAGTCGCAGCGAAAGCGGCATGAGGGAGCGACGGCGGACGTGTCTGGTCGGGGCTTTGCAAGCCGCGACCGATTATACGGTCGAACGGAGGAAATCGACGACGATATCGACCTGATCGCGCGAAAGCAGCATTGGCGCGTGCCCCACGCCCGCGAATTCCACCAGGCGCGCGCGGGGACCTCGCGTGCTCATCTCGTGCGCAGTGGCGCTCGAGAGCAGATCCGATTCTGCGCCGCGCAGGACGAGCGTCGGACAGCGGATGGCGTCCCACAGCGGCCAGAGGTTGCCGGGAGCGGGCTGCGCACGGAAGGGCACGGCAATCGCGGGGTCGTAACCGACACCCCAGCGGCCGTCATCGCGCTGCCGGGAGTTCGTTCGCGTGATGAATTCCCACTGTTCATCGCGGAGAGGCCCAAACGGCGCGCAAATCGTCTTGACGTAAGCCTTGAGCTCGTCGAACGTGGCGAACGTCGGATCGGTACCGAAGTACTGGGCGATCCGCGCGAGCGCGGCGGGCTCGAGAACAGGGCCCACGTCGTTGACGACGAGGCGCCGGACTGGGGTGCCGGGCAGGGCAGCCATCATCATGCCGTGCAGGCCGCCCATCGACGTGCCAACCCACGCGACCTCGTCGGCCGCGGTGGCGCTGATCAGCGCGGTGAGTGTCGTCAGGTACGTGGGGGCGACGTAATCCATCGGCTCGTGCAGCCACTCGCTCGCACCGCGGCCCGGCATATCGGGTGCTACGACGCGATGAGTGTTCGACAGCGCTTCGCCGAGGACGTCGAAATCGCGGCCGTTGCGGCCGACGCCGTGCACGCACACGACCACGTCCGGGTTGTCGTGCTCGCCCCACTCGTAATAGACGACGCGATGAAAGCCGTGCGGAGAGAGGCTGCGGAAATGCAGCGTGCGCGGGGTCGTGGAGGTCAACATCGCTTCATGCATCGCGAGTCACTCGCCGCGGAGCGTGCGCTCGAGAATCAGCAGCATCGCGGCGGTCGCGCCCCAGATATAGCGCGAAAACCACGGAATCGCCCAGTAGTCGCGACGCATCGTGCCGAGCATCCGATAATGCCGCTGATGATTTGCCCGGTCTAGGATGAACTCGAGCGGGACCTCGAACACATCGGCGACTTCGACGGGATCAGGCGTCACATCGAAGGGCGGCTCGATCCAGCCCACGACGGGCCGCACCTGGTAGCCGGTCACCGTCTCGTATGGCGACAACTGTCCCAGCACCTCCACCTTGTCCGGTGGCAAGCCGACCTCCTCGGAAGTTTCACGCAGCGCGGCGGCCGCGTGGTCGACATCGCCGGGATCGAGACGTCCTCCCGGAAAGCTTATCTGACCAGGATGGTCGACGAGATGAGGACTCCGTTGCGTGAGGAGGAGCTGCAACCCCTCGGCGCGATTGACGAGGGGCACGAGCACCGCGGCGGGAATCAGGGGCCCCTCGCGTCCGGGGAGGCGGAATCCGTCGCTCAAGCCGCGTGCCTCGGCGGGAGCCGGCCGCGCGAGACGTTCAGCGAGCCACGCGCGCTGCGAGACGGGAGCGAGGTCGAAAAGGGGGAGACGGGGTGCGGCGGTCATCTGCAACCGTGCCGCAGGGCGGCCGCGGCGAGCCGCGATGATACCGAATCAGCTTCGCGCTGGAAACGAAGAGGTGCGCGCCGCGCGCATCGCTTCAAACCGGCCTGCGTGCGAACGGAGGTGTCAGCTTCCCGTTCTGGCGAGGAGGTCGGAAACTAGCTCGTCGCATTCGCGTTGCGTGCCGGCGCGGGCGCGGAACTGCGGGCCCACAAGCAGCAGCGTCGGTGCCGCCGATACACTCTCGGCAGCGTGCTGGAGGCCACCGATGGTGGTGTAGTAAACGCGCGATCCGGGGAGCGACGCGCCTTCGACGATCGCAACCGGCGTCGCCTGCGCATGGCCGGCGGCAATCAGCGCCGCGGCGATCGCCGGCGCCTCGCGCGCACCCATGTAGATCGCTCCGGCATCGGCGCCGCGCATCGCATCGATCCACCGGCTCGGATCTTCGCCCGCACCCGTGCGCGGCGTGACGAAGGCAAACGAGCGCACGCTGCCGCGCTGCGTGAGGGACGTGCCGATTTCCGCCGCGGCGGCGAGTGCCGCGGTCACGCCCGGAACGATCTCGTAGGGGACGCCGGCCGTTTCGAGGGCTGAGATCTCTTCCTGCGCACGACCGAACAACATCGGATCGCCACCCTTGAGTCGAACGACGACACGATGGTGGCGCGCAGCGTCGACGAGTTGCTTGTCGATGAAACGCTGCGCGGTTGAATGCCGTCCGCACCGCTTGCCCACGGCGACCTTACGCGCATTCGGCGCAAGGGCGAGCGTATCTTCATGCACGAGCGCGTCGTGGAACACGATGTCGGCGCGCGCGAGAAGATTCGCAGCCCGCACGGTGAGGAGGTCGGGCGCACCAGGACCAGCGCCGACGAGGTACACGGTCCCGAGGACTTCCGGACGATCGGCTTGCGCAACGCGCTGTGGCGAACGATCCATCAATCAACCGCAGGGAAATTGCGCGTCAATCGCGTTGGTCGCGGCGCCTTGCCGACGTCGGAACCACGGCGTGCGCGCCGCCGTCGCCTGATAGCCGTCGCTGAAGTCGTTGAACGATGCGAGCGCCGCGTCCGCATCGCGCCCATCGGGAAGCAGGAACGCATCGAAGCCGCATTGGGCGAGGTAATAAAGCTGGTCGCGCCCCACATCGCCGATCGCGCGGAGCTCGCCGACATATCTATAGCGTTCGCGGAGGAGCCGCGCGAGCGAATAACCGCGGCCATCGGTGAACTGCGGAAAATCGATCGCGATCACCGGCAGGTGCGCGAGGTCGACGGCGAGCGTTGCGGGATCATCGGAAGGCGCAAGCCACACGCCAATCTCGCCGCGCGCGATCAGCGCGCTGCGGCGTTCGGTCCACAGGGCAAGCGGAACGATCGCGCGCACCCCATCGGGCACGTCGGTGAGCGATCTCGCATCGCGCAGCAACAGGTAGTCGTCTTGCGCGAGCGCACGCTGCTTAATCAGTCGTGGCATAGACGCGTTCCTTGAAGGGGTCGACGCCGATCCGGCGCACCGTATCGATGAACCGCTCGTCGGAATGGCGATGGTCGATGTACGTGTCGATCAATCGCGCCACGACGTCCGGCATGTCGTGCGCGGCGAACGACGGTCCGATCACCTTGCCGAGCGATGCGTCGTTGCCCTGCGAGCCCCCGATCGACACCTGGTACCACTCGCTGCCGTTCTTGTCGACGCCGAGCACGCCGATATGACCGATGTGGTGCTGGCCGCACGCATTCATGCAGCCCGACATGTTGAGATCGATCTCGCCGATGTCGTGCAGGTAATCGAGGTCATCGAAGCGTCGCTGGATCGCTTCGGCAATCGGAATCGACTTCGCGTTGGCGAGCGAGCAGAAATCGCCGCCGGGGCAGCAGACGATGTCGGTGAGGAGGCCGATGTTCGGGGTCGCAAGTCCTAGCGGCCGAAGACGCGACCAAAGGTCGAAGAGATCGCGCTGCCGAACGTCGCGCAGCACGAGGTTCTGCTCGTGCGACACGCCGACTTCGCCAAACGAATACGCGTCGGCGAGATCGGCGACGGCCTCCATCTGCTCGGACGTCGCGTCGCCAGGCGGCACGCCCGTGCGCTTCAGCGACAGCGTCACGATGGCGTAGCCGGGAATCTTGTGAACATGCACGTTGCGCTTGACCCAGTTGCCGAATGCGCGGTTGTCGGCAATGGCCGCCTTGTTCGCGACGTCGTCGTCTTCAAGCGGCTCGTAAGCGGGAACGGTGAAGTACCGGGCAAGCCGCTCGAATTCATCGTCCGGAACGGTGCCTGGGCCGCCACGCAGATGCGCCCATTCGTCGTCGACGTCGCGGGCGAAGCGCGCGGGCGTGCGCTCCTTGACGAGGATTTTGATGCGCGCCTTCCATTTGTTGTCACGGCGCCCGAAGCGGTTGTACGTCCGGAGGATCGCGTCGAGGTAATTGAGGATCTCGGCGCGCGGCAAGAACTCACGGATCACATGACCGATGATTGGCGTGCGGCCCATTCCGCCGCCCGCGGTCACACGAAAGCCGATGTCGCCCGCGTCGTTGCGCACGAGCACCAGGCCGACGTCATGCAGCAGCACCGCGGTGCGATCGCCGGTTGCGCCCGTCACTGCGATCTTGAACTTGCGAGGCAGGTAGGCGAACTCCGGATTCAGCGCGGCCCATTGTCGGATCAGTTCGCAATACGGACGCGGATCGACGCTTTCATCGCGCGCGACGCCGGCGAAATGATCGCTCGTGATGTTGCGGACATCGTTGCCCGATGTTTGGATGCCGTGCATCTCGACATCCGCAAGCTCGGCGAGGATATCGGGTACGTCCTC
>JBKPOL010000514.1:0-4388 GCA_046733075.1 Pseudomonadota bacterium
GTGCCGGGCTGGTGCGCGCCGGCGTGCTGGCTCGCGCCGGTGTCACGGGCTCGGTCGCAGCCGCGGCAGGGAGGCCGGGTGGGTCGAGCAGGAACGTGTATTCGCGAACCACGCGTCCCGACGCCCAATCGAGCTCGACGAGCAGATCAAGGAACGGCTCCTGCACCGATACCGGCGACGTCACGCGCAGAAACGGCGTGCCGCTGCCGCCCTCGAGCGTGATGCGCGCGCGCGAGAGCGTCTGCTGATACGTCAGGTTGTTCTGACGATAGAGGTTCGGGTCGGCGACCTTGGCCCGGAGCGAATCGAGGTCTTCCTTGGTAACCGACGTCAGTTCGATCCTGGCGGACAGCGGCTGGCCGAGCGCGGAGTCTACGGTCAGTTTGCCTAGCCCGAGGGCCAGGGCATGACCGGGGAACGCGAGCGCGCCCGCGAGCAGGCTGTAGGTGAAGATAGGTTTTGCGCGCATGCCGACCTCTTTAGGATTGCGGTTAGCTCGGGCTAACTTAACATCGCGCCCCGCGCGGTGCAAGGTAAACCCCGGTATTAGATGATGTTTTATGCAAGCTGCACGCGGCGCCGCAACACCGCTTCATGCCGTTGTGCTAAGGAGTTAGCGCTAGGGCTAGCGCCGAGGATGCTTCCATGCACTATCTATGGTAGCCGAAACCTCGTGCGGGACAGTGTTGCATCCGTATCGCCTCTAGGCGTGCCGGCCGCTGCGGCCTCTGCACAAGCGGCCAAGTCCAGTTGCATAAAGCTGCTCGAAATGGCGACCGGGCGGCAGAAGTGCGCTTGGCGAGCCGAATGAGCGTAGTCGAACGCCGTCAGCCAAGTACCGGGCAAGAGTCGAAGCGGCCGGAAGCGCTATCACCGCCGTTGCAGAATCCGCAGCATCCGTCGCAGCGGTTCGGCAGCGCCCCACAGCAGCTGATCGCCGCACGTGAAGGCAGACAGGTACTCGGGTCCCATCGCGAGCTTGCGGAGCCGGCCGATCGGAACGTCAAGCCGACCCGTCACCGCTGCGGGCGTTAGTTCGCGGATGCTCGCGTCGCGCTCGTTCGGGATCACGCGCACCCATTCGTGCGCGTCGCCGAGCAGAAGCTCGACATCGCGCAGCGGAACATCGCGCGTAAGCTTGATCGTCAGTGCCTGCGAGTGGCAACGCATTGCGCCGACCCGCACGCAGATCGATTCGACCGGGATCGTGTTCGGCGCAAGCCCGAGGATCTTGTTGGTTTCCGCGCCACCCTTCCACTCCTCGCGGCTCATCCCGTCGCCGAGGTCCTTGTCGATCCACGGGATAAGGCTTCCCGCGAGCGGAATGCCGGTGTGCTCCGTCGGAAAGCGCGCATCGCGAAGCGCGGCTGCGACGTCACGATCGATGTCGAGGATCGACGAG
This sequence comes from Pseudomonadota bacterium, assembly GCA_046733075.1. Classification (GTDB taxonomy): domain Bacteria; phylum Pseudomonadota; class Gammaproteobacteria; order Burkholderiales; family Casimicrobiaceae; genus VBCG01. Next base: position 1,403 of record JBKPOL010000514.1, read on the forward strand.
GCCGGGTCCTCGAGCAGCGCCCGGGCGGCAAGATGCACGTGGCCCATCTGCTGCAGCAGCTCGCGCATGCTCTGCGCACCCGCACCCGAGGCGGCCTGGTACGTCATGCACGTCATCCACTCGACGAGGCCGCCGCGCAGCAGACCGGCCAGCGCCATCAGCATCAGGCTGACCGTGCAATTGCCGCCGATGAAGTTGCGAACGCCGCTCTCCACGGCGCGATCGATCACCGCGCGGTTCACGGGATCGAGGATGATCACCGCGTCGTCGCGCATCCGCAACGCGGACGCCGCGTCGATCCAGTAGCCGCTGAAGCCCGAATCGCGAAGCCGCGGAAACATCTGGTTCGTCCAATCCCCACCCTGGCAGGTGACGATCGCATCCAGTCCGCGGAAGGCCGCGGCATCGTGCGCATCCTGCAGCGTGCCACGCGCACCGCCGATCGCCGGAGCCTGCGTGCCGGCACGCGACGTGGAAAAGAACACGGGTTCGATCGTGTCGAAGTCGCGCATGTCGACCATGCGCTGCAGGAGCACCGATCCGACCATCCCTCGCCACCCGACGAAACCCACTCGCATGCTCATTTGCAACTCCGATAGTCCCGACGCATCGCCCGAGGATCGTCCGCGCGGATCGCACGCACGACGGCCCGATGACGTCGTTCCGATGCGTCGTGCGTCAGTGTAGTGCAGCGACGACCACGTCGCCCATGGCGGCCGTACCGATTGCCGCCTCGCCCGGGGAGGCGATATCCGGGGTGCGCCGGCCGTCGCGAAGCGCCCGCCGTACGGCGCCTTCGATGCGATCGGCCGTGTCCGGCGCGCCGAACGTGTGCCGGAACATCATCGCAATCGAAAGGATCATTGCCAGCGGATTGGCTCGGTCCTGCCCGGCGATGTCCGGGGCGGACCCATGGATCGGCTCATAGAGGCCCTTGCCGTTCGCGTCGAGCGATGCGGACGGCAGCATGCCGATCGAGCCCACGAGCATCGACGCCTCATCCGACAGAATGTCGCCGAACAGGTTGCCGGTCACGATCACGTCGAAGCTCTTCGGCGCGCGCACGAGCTGCATCGCCGCGTTGTCGACGTACATGTGGTTGAGCTCCACGTCGGGATAGTCGCGAGCGACGGTCCCGATCACTTCGCGCCAGAGCATCGACGTATCCAGCACATTGGCCTTGTCGACGGACGTGAGCTTGCGGCGCCGCTTGCGCGCGGTTTCGAAGCCGACGCGCGCGATGCGCACGATTTCGCTTTCGGCGTAGCGCATCGTGTCGAAGCCCTCACGCTCGCCTTGCGCATTCACGCGGCGACCGCGAGGCTCACCGAAATAGATGTCCCCGGTGAGCTCGCGCACGATGACGATGTCGAGGCCAGCCACGACGTCGGGCTTGAGCGTCGATGCGGCCGCGAGCTCGGGATAAAGCAGCGCGGGCCGCAGATTCGCGAACAAGCCCAGCGCCTTGCGGATTCCCAGGATGCCCTGCTCGGGCCGGAGCTCGCGCGGAAGCGCATCGTATTGCGGGCCGCCGACCGCCCCGAGAAGGACCGCATCCGCCGCGCGCGCGCGCTCGAGTGTTTGCGCCGGCAGCGGATGGCCGGCGGCGTCGTATCCTGCACCGCCGATGGGCGCTTCGTCGATGGCAATCGCCAGTCCGCGCTGACGCAATGCGTCGAGCACCTTGCGCGCTTCGCGGATGATTTCCGGACCGATGCCATCGCCGGGCAGCAGAAGAATGTTCATGCGTTTCCTGCATCGCGCGCTTCCACGGCGCGCCCCGTTCGCGCAATCTCGACGGTTACCGCGTCAGAGCCACGGCCGCTCGTGCAGGTGCCGCGCCTCGAACGCGCGAATCTCGTCGGCATGCTGGAGCGTGAGCCCGATATCGTCCCATCCGTTCAGCATGCACTGCTTGCGAAACGCGTCGATGTCGAAGTCGAACGCGAGCGAGCTGTCGGCGTTGCTGACCCGTTGCCGCTCGAGATCGATCGTGAGCGTGAATCCGGGGAAGGCCGCGACATCCGCGAACAACCGGTCGATGGCGCTGTCCGGGAGGACAATCGGCAGCAGGCCGTTCTTGAAGCAGTTGTTGTAGAAGATGTCGGCGTACGACGGCGCGATCAGCGCGCGAAAGCCGTAGTCGGCAAGCGCCCAGGGCGCGTGCTCGCGCGAGCTTCCGCACCCGAAGTTGCGGCGCGCGAGCAGGATGGTCGCGCCGCGATAGCGCGGGGCATTCAGCACGAAGTCCGGATTGGGCCGGCGCGTGCCAGGGTCCATGCCGGGCTCGCCGTGATCGAGGTAGCGCCACGCGTCGAACAGGTTCACGCCGAAACCGGCGCGCTTGATCGACTTCAGGAACTGCTTGGGGATGATCGCATCGGTGTCGACGTTCGCCCGGTCCAGCGGGGCGACGATGCCGGAATGCACGCGGAAGGGTTGCATCGAGGCTCGCGTTGTGATGGTGCGCGGAAAGATCAGACGGCGAGCCGCCTGACATCGACGAAGTGCCCGGCAATTGCGGCCGCCGCCGCCATGGCGGGACTGACGAGGTGCGTGCGACCGCCCGCACCCTGCCGCCCTTCGAAATTGCGATTGGACGTGGACGCGCAACGCTCGCCTGGCTCCAGACGATCGTCGTTCATCGCGAGGCACATCGAGCATCCCGGTTCCCGCCATTCGAAACCCGCGTCCCGGAACGTGCGATCGAGACCTTCGGCCTCGGCCTGCGCCTTCACGGGGCCGGAGCCCGGAACGACCATCGCAAGGCGCACGTTGTCCGCGACGTGGCGGCCACGGGCGACGCTCGCCGCTTCACGGAGGTCCTCGATGCGCGAGTTCGTGCAGGATCCGATGAACACCTTGTCGATCCGGATGTCGGTCATCGGCACGTTGGGTTGAAGCCCCATGTACTCGAGCGAGCGCGCCATCCATTCGCGGCGCTCGCTGTTGCGTTCGCGATCGGGATCGGGCACGCGATCGTCGA
>JBKPOL010000515.1:0-8428 GCA_046733075.1 Pseudomonadota bacterium
AAGGAAGGCGCCATCGAGGTGGATCGCGAGCATCGTCTTCCATTCGGCATAGCTGAACTCCTCGATGGGATGCACGATCTGGATCCCGGCGTTGCTTACGAGGATATCTATTCGACCGTACGTCGAAACAGTCCGCTCGATGCCTGCGTTCACGGCCGCCTCGTTCGTGACGTCAACGGCTACACCAAGCGCGCGCTCGGCCGGGCCGATTTCGCGCGCAACCGTGGTCGCCGCGTTGAGATTCAGATCGGCGATCACGACGCGCGATCCTGCGGCGGCGAAACGCTGGGCGATTGCACGGCCTATGCCGCTCGCGGCGCCGGTGACGAACGCAACCTTGTCTTTCAAGTCCATGCGCTGCTCCTTGCATTAGATTGCGACGCGTCCCAGCTCTGGCCGCGCCATCCGTGCGATGATAGTGCGCGGTGCAGGCACCGTCGCCCGAGCGAAGCTCATGCTTGCTCCCAAAGCCGCTTCAAGTATAAGCCGCTCCCGGCACCGTCAGCACCCGAATCCTCCGCATCACCGAGGTGATTCGCCATGCTCACCCGTTCATTTCGTTCATCCGTCCTGGCGCTTCTGATTTGCGCGCCGCTCGCTGCGCCGGCCACCATCAGTTCTGCCGCGGACATGGGAAAAGTGCTGCGCATTTCGTCCAACGACATCACGAGCCTCGACCCTCAGCAAGGCACCGACCTCTACTCGACGCGGATAACCTCTTCGATTTTCGAAGCACTCTACGAATTCGAGTATTTGTCTACGGGCTCGAAGGTCGTGCCGAACACCGCTGAAGCCATGCCGGTCGTCAGCGACGACGGCAAGACCTGGACGATCAAGCTCAAGCAGGGAATCCTGTTCGCCGACGACCCGGTGTTCAACGGCAAGCGGCGGGAGCTCGTGGCCGCCGATTACGTTTACTCGTTCAAGCGGGCACTCGACCCCAATCTTCGGACTGGGGGCGATCCGGCGCTGACCGACCTCATCACGGGCGCACGACCCGTCGTGGACGCTGCGCGCAAAGCCGGCAGCCATTTCGATTACGACGCCCCGATCTCGGGGCTCGAGGCACCGGAGCGCTACACGCTTGTTTTTCGCCTGTCCAATGCTGACTACACGCTGCTCGAGCGGCTCGCCGGGCTGCCGATGATGGCCGTTGCGCGCGAAGCAATCGAAGCAGCGGGGTCGGACGTCATGAGCCGACCGGTGGGGACTGGTCCTTATCGACTCAAAGAATGGCGGCGCGCGTCGCGTGTGGTGCTCGAGGCGAACTCGAACTATCGAACGGTGCGCTTTCCGGAGAATGCGGATGCGCCGCAGCAGGAACTCGTTCGCAGCGTGCGAGGCAAGACAATTCCCCAGATCGGACGCATCGAGATCAGCATCATTGAGGAGTCGCAGCCGGAGATTCTCGCCTTCAGCCAGGGTGACCTGGACCTCATTGCACTCGGGGGCGACGACACGAAGCGCGTTCTGGAAAATGGCAAGCTGCGGCCGGACCTCGCGAAGCGCGGCGTCAAGCATATTCGCTTCGGTGCCCCGAGCGTCACGTTCACCTATTTCAATCTCGACGATCCCGTCGTCGGCGGTTACTCCACGCAGCAGGTTGCGCTGCGCCGCGCGATCGGAATGGGTTTCGACGTCGACGAGATGATCCGCGTATTGTTTGCCGGCAACGCCCTGCCCGCGAACCAGTTGCTTCCGCCCGGCGTCAGTGGCCATGACCCGGCGCTTCCCGTGAAGTCGATTTACGACCCCGTCGGCGCACGCGCACTGCTTGACCGCTTCGGTTTCAAGGACCGCGACGGCGACGGCTATCGCGAGTTGCCCGACGGAAAGCCGCTCACGGTCATGCGCGGCACGCTGCCGGAGTCTTGGTATCGCGAGGCCGACACGCTCTGGAAGAAGAACATGGACGCGATCGGCATCCGCATGCAGGTCCAGCAGCAGACGTTCGCCGAACTGCTGAACCTCAGTCGCAGCGGGAAATTGCCGATGTTCAACCTCGGGTACCGGTCACTCGAACCGTCGGGCTACCAGATCCTGCAGACGCTGTGGGGCAAGTCGCCCCGCGACACTAATCCTTCGCAGTTCAAGCAAGCCGACTATGACGCGACGTATGAGCAGTTCCTGCGTACGCCCGCCGGTCCGGCGCGCGTGGCACTCGCGCGGAAGATGTCTGAAATATCCCAGGCGTACATGCCGATGCTGCTGCATACCTACGGCGTCGGAAACGTTCTGCACTATCCGTGGGTGCAGGGCTACTGGCCGTCCGCGTTCGGCTATTCATGGAAGTATCTGGACATCGACATGGCGATGCGCAACGGCAGAGCCACCTCCGCGAGCAAGTGACCCGGGCAGCGCGCGTGATAACCCGCATTGGCCCTTCGACCGGGCGTAGGCGCGCCCCGCCACCTGGCGCCGTGGGGAGACGCCATCACGTCTCGGTCGGCAACGCGACGCCGAAAAGCGTCTCCCGCAGCTTGTAGAGGCGATCCCGCAGTTCGGCTGCACGCTCGAACTCGAGGTTCTTGGCCGCTTCGAGCATCTGCTTCTCGATCTGCCGCAGCTCTTTTTCGAGATCCTTTTCCGGCATGGCGGCGTATTTCGCCCGCACCTGCGCCGCCTTCTGCTCCTTGCGCTCCTCGTCGATGTCGTACACGCCATCGATCATGTCCTTGATGCGCTTCTCGACGCCCTTCGGAGTGATGCCCAGCTTCTCGTTGTGCAGGATCTGCTTCGCACGGCGTCGTTCCGTTTCCCCGATTGCCGCCTTCATCGAATCCGTCATGTGATCGGCATAAAGGATGGCTTTGCCGTTGATGTGCCGCGAAGCGCGCCCGATCGTCTGGATCAGTGAACGCTCCGCCCGCAGGAAACCCTCTTTGTCGGCGTCCAGAATCGCGACGAGCGACACTTCCGGAATGTCCAGTCCTTCGCGCAGCAGATTGATCCCGACGAGGACGTCGAACTCCCCAAGCCGCAGATCGCGAATGATCTCGACGCGCTCGACCGTGTCGATGTCGCTGTGCAGATAGCGAACCTTGACGTTGTGCTCGCCGAGATAGTCCGTCAGATCCTCCGCCATGCGCTTGGTCAGCGTCGTTACGAGCACCCGCTCGTTTCGTCCAACGCGCAGGTTGATCTCTGACAGCAGGTCGTCGACTTGCGTCGCCGCCGGCCGCACATCGAGCACCGGATCGACGAGACCCGTCGGCCGCACCACCTGCTCGACCACCTGTCCCGAATGCTTTTGCTCGTAGTCCGCGGGCGTCGCCGACACGAAGATCGTCTGCGGCAGCAGGTGCTCGAACTCGTCGAAGCGCAGTGGGCGATTATCGAGCGCCGACGGCAGGCGAAAGCCGAAGTTCACCAGGTTTTCCTTTCGTGCGCGGTCACCGCGGTACATGCCGCCCACCTGCGGAATCGTCACGTGGCTTTCATCGATGAACATCAACGCCCGCGACGGCAGGTAGTCGATCAGCGTGGGGGGTGGCTCACCCGGCTGGCGTCCGGACAAGTGGCGCGAATAATTCTCGATTCCTTTGCAAAAGCCGATCTCCGCCATCATCTCGAGATCGAAACGGGTCCGCTGCTCGATACGCTGCGCCTCGATGAGCTTCATCTGGCTGACAAAAAACTCCTTCTGCTGGAACAGCTCGAGCTTGATCGCCTCGATCGCGTCGAGGACCTTCTGCCGTCCCGTTACATAGTGCGACGATGGGAACACCGTGTAGCGGGCCATCTTGTGGCGCAAATGGCCGGTCAGCGGATCGAAGAGCTGCAACGATTCCACCTCATCGTCGAAGAGCGAGACACGGACCGCACTCTCCGCATTTTCCGCCGGGAAGATGTCGAGGACATCACCTCGCACACGGAACGTTCCTCGCTTGAAATCGAGCTCCGCGCGCTGATACTGCATCTCGGTCAGCCGCTTGATCGCATCGCGTTGCGACAGGCGGTCACCCTGCCGCACGTGCAGGATCATGCTGTGGTATTCCGTCGGATCACCGATGCCGTAGATCGCAGAGACGGTTGCGACGACGACGCAGTCCGGGCGCTCGAGGATCGCCTTGGTCGCCGACAGGCGCATCTGCTCGATGTGCTCGTTGATCGAGCTGTCCTTTTCGATGTACAGATCCCGCGAAGGGACGTAGGCCTCGGGCTGGTAGTAGTCGTAGTACGAGACGAAATATTCGACGGCGTTGTTCGGAAAGAATTCGCGGAACTCCGAATACAACTGCGCGGCGAGCGTCTTGTTTGGCGCGAGGACGAGCGCCGGCCGGCCGCTGCGTGCGATCACGTTGGCCATCGTGTAGGTCTTGCCCGATCCGGTGACGCCGAGCAACGTCTGAAACGACAGGCCGTCGTCCAGGCCTTCGCTCAACTTCTCGATCGCGTCCGGCTGGTCGCCAGCGGGTTGAAACGGCTGATGCAGCTCGTAGGGGCTGTTCGGATACGTAACGATCATGAGTCTCGCGTTGCGATCGGTGAACCGGTCATTTTAATTCGGGCAGCGGCTCGTTCGCGGCGGGAGCAGACTCCGGCGCGGCGAACTGCAGCGCAGCGAGCCGTGCGTAGAGGGGATTGTCGAGAACGAGGGAATCGTGCGTGCCCACTGCGACGACCCGGCCACGTTCCATCACGGCGATGCGATCCGCATGACGGACGGTAGCAAGCCTATGCGCGATCATCAGCACCGTGCGGCCCGTCATCAATCGCTCCAGCGCCCGCTGCACGATGCGCTCGCTTTCAGCATCGAGCGCGCTAGTCGCTTCATCGAGCAACAGTATCGGGCGATCGGCGAGGATCGCGCGCGCGATCGCCAATCGTTGTCGCTGGCCGCCCGAGAGTCGCACGCCACGTTCGCCGAGGAGCGCGTTGAAGCCGTCGGGCATGCGCTCGACGAACTCGGTCGCATAGGCAGCATCGCACGCTGCTTTGACGTCCGCGTCCGATGCCTCGGGCCGTCCGTATCGGACGTTGTCCATCACCGATGAAGCGAAGATCACCGGATCCTGCGGCACGAGCGCAAGCTGTCGGCGAACTTCATGGGGATCCGCCGCCTGCAGATCGACGCCGCCGATCCGCACGCTGCCCGCTTGCGGATCATAGAAGCGCAGCAGCAGCTGGAACACCGTCGTCTTGCCCGCGCCAGAAGGCCCGACGAGCGCGACCTTCTCGCTCGATCGAACGTCGAGCGTGAAGCGATCGAGTGCAGGCGTGTCGCGCCTGGTGGGGTAATGGAAGGTAACGGCATCGAACGTGACTGAGCCGCGATCCCGGCTCGGAATCGAAATAGGATGCGACGGCGCTCGGATCGTCGGCTCCACGCTCAGCAATTCGAAGATCCGCTCAGTCGCACCGGCGGCGCGCTGCAGATCCCCAATGACTTCGCTGATCGAGCCGACTGCGCCCGCGACAAGGACCGCGTAGAACACGAAGGCGGACAGCTGGCCCGGGCTGATGCGCCCGGCAACGACGTCGTGGCCGCCAATCCAGAGAATCACCCCGACCGCACCGAACACCAGCACGATCACGGCCGCGACGAGCAGCGCCCGCTGGCGAACGCGTCGCACCGCGGTACCGAAGGCGGCTTCCACGCGCTCACCGAAATCGCGGCGATCGACCGCCTCATGTCCATAACCTTGAACCGTGCGGATTTCGTGCAACGACTCGTCGAGGAACGCACCCACATCGCCGACGCGATCCTGTGTGGCGCGCGCCAGGCGTCGCACCCGGCGGCCAAACAGGATGATCGGCACCACCACGAGCGGAACGCCGGCAAGCACAAGCAGCGTGAGCTTCGGGCTAGTCAGCGTGAGCATGACGAGGCCGCCGATCATGAGCAGGAAATTGCGAATCGCCATTGATGCGCTCGATCCGATGACCGTTTCGAGCATCGTCGTGTCGTTGATAAGCCGCGAGATGACCTCGCCCGTGCGCGTCGCTTCGAAGAACGACGGCGGCAGGTCGAGCAGATGATTGAACACGCTGCGCCGGAGGTCGGCCGTCACGCGCTCCCCGAGCCAGGAGACGTGATAGAAACGCATGTACGTTGCGCCGGCCATGACGACGATGACCACGAGCATGAGTGCGAGCATGCGGTCGAGCTCGGTCGCATTCGATGCAGCAAAGCCGCGGTCGACGACGAACTTCAGTCCCTGCCCGACCGCGAGCACCGCGGACGCCGCGACAACGAGTCCTATCGCGGCCAGGACGATCTGCCGCTTGTACGGTCGTAGAAATCGGCCAACGCGTGCGAGCGTGCGCAGGGCCGTTATCGGCGGAATCTTCGGCGCGGGTTCCAGACGCGTATCGGCGCGAGGCATGGTTGAAGACGATCGATGAAAGGGTAATGCGCAGGCAGCCCAATTACGTTGGGACGCGACCTCACCGCGTCAAGAGAAGCGCTTGTACAATAACCCGTTTTCAGTGCACGCGGATCTCACATGAACGCTCCTCTTGCCGCATCGCTGTTTGGTACGGTCGATCTCGCACCGCGCGATCCGATTCTTGGCGTCACCGAAGCCTTCAACGGCGACCAAAATCCTCGCAAAGTAAACCTCGGGGTCGGCGTCTACGTCGACGACAACGGCGAGGTGCCCCTTCTCGACTGCGTCAAGCTCGCCGAGCGCCAGATCACCGATGCGGCCGCACCCCGGGGATATCTTCCGATCGATGGGATCCCGGCTTACGACGCGGCGGTGCAGGCGCTCCTGCTGGGGCGTGAAAGTGAAATCGTTGCGCTTGGCCGCGCGGTAACGATCCAGGCGCTAGGCGGCACCGGCGGGCTCAAGATCGGCGCGGACTTCCTGCGCAAGTTCTCGCCCGCTGCCCAGGTCTTCATCAGCAATCCCAGCTGGGAGAACCACCGCGCGCTCTTCGAGGCAGCCGGCCTCGAAGTCAACTCCTACCCTTACTACGATCCCGCGTCCCATGGACTAGATTTCAGCGGCATGCGCGCCGCTCTCGAAAGCATGCCACCCGGAACGATCGTCGTGCTCCATGCGTGCTGCCATAACCCGACCGGCGTCGATCCCACCGCCGCGCAGTGGGAGGAGATCATTGGGCTCGTACGTGCGCGCGCACTTGTGCCGTTCCTCGACATTGCATATCAGGGGTTCGCTGAGGGCATCGAGGAAGACGCAGCGGTGATCAGAAAGTTCGCGGCAACGCCGGGACCGTTGTTCATCTCGAGCTCCTTCTCCAAATCCTTCTCGCTGTACGGAGAACGGGTAGGTGCGTGCACGGTGGTTACGGCTGACAAGGAAGAAGCTGCGCGCGTACTGTCGCAGATGAAGCGTGTCGTCCGTGCCAACTACTCCAATCCGCCAAGCCATGGTGCACAGATCGTCGCTCGCGTTCTCGCGGAGCCCAAGCTCAGGCAGATCTGGGAGATCGAACTGGGCGGAATGCGCGAGCGCATCCAGCAGATGCGGCAATCACTGGTCGAGAAACTCGCCGATCTCGCACCGGCACATGATTTCGACTTCGTGCGCCATCAGCGCGGCATGTTCTCGTATTCCGGACTGAGCGCGAAGCACGTGCGGCGGCTGCGGGAGGACTTTTCGATCTATGCAGTTGACAGCGGACGAATCTGCGTCGCGGCGCTCAATTCGAAGAACATCGAGTACGTAGCGGAGACCATCGCCGCGGTGCTTCGCGCAGAGTTGCAGTGATATAATCGAGCGCGTGCGGGAATAGCTCAGTTGGTAGAGCGCAACCTTGCCAAGGTTGAGGTCGCGAGTTCGAGACTCGTTTCCCGCTCCAGATAGCCGGGGGAGAGCTTTGCGTGAGCTCTCCCCTTTCGTTTGCCGCTCGTGCATTCGATTTGCGAGCGTTGCTAACCCTTGGCGGGGTGGCAGAGTGGTCATGCAGCGGCCTGCAAAGCCGTGGACGCCGGTTCGATTCCGACCCCCGCCTCCAACCCTCCCTATGACGACTCGCGTAGCGGTGATTTTCAGGCCGATTCTCATAGTGCGTGCGCATCCGGCCGTATCCGTCTCGATCCGCCTGCAACCGCCTCGCTTTGAGGGTAAGGGCGGCCGTTACCCTCGATAGTTCCGCCATAGCGTATGATCGAACTCGGAATCCCTTACCCTCAGCGACCGGCGGATGGCGAAGCATCTCCTCACCGACACGGTAGTCCGCAATGCCTTGCGCAAGGCCAAGTCGTACCGGCTGTTCGATGGTGACGGCCTCGCATTACTGATCTCACCCACCGGTACCAAGTCGTGGCAGTTGCGATACCGCCTTGACGGCAAACCCCAGACCGCGACGCTGGGAAAGTTGACGACGCTGTCGCTGGCGGAGGCACGCGATCGCGCGGATGAACAGCGCAAGCTCGCGGCTGCCGGAACACACCTCACGACCGTGAAGCGCCGCCAAAAATTGAAACGGCAAGCGGAGCGCGTCAATACCTTTGGCG
>JBKPOL010000516.1:0-20175 GCA_046733075.1 Pseudomonadota bacterium
GCGGCAGCATGACCCGCCGGAAGGCGGTGATCGGAGTGGCGCCTAGATTCCCTGCCGCGCGCAGCAACGTTCGGTCGAACCCGGAGAGCGCCGCGAGCACGGTGATGACGACGAACGGCGCGGCGAGCGTCGTGTGCGCGAGGATCAACCCGGCGTAGCCGTCGGTCAGGCCGAGCGGCGCGAACGCGAAATAGACGCCGACCCCGATGATCACCACGGGCACGACCATCGGCGAGATGAGAAGCGCAAGCAGCAGGCCCTGTCCCGGAAAGCGCGCGCGCCACAGGCCGAGCGCCGCGAGCGTCCCGAGCAGCGTTGCGAGGACGGTCGCCGATGTGCCAACGAGCAGACTGTTCCACACCGAAGGCAGCCAGAACGACGACGTGAAGAAATCCTGGTACCAGCGAAGGCTGAAGCCGGGAATCGGGTAATAGAAGAACGATCCCGAAGAAAACGACAGCGGCACGATGATCACGATGGGCGCGACGAGAAAGGCGAGGACGAGCGTCGCAAGCACCGCGAGGGCAATCCGCGCAACGCGCTGGCTCATCGTGTACGCACGCGCGTTGACTTTCCCAAGCCGGCGCCTGGTCCCGGCGACACCTCGCGGCGATGCAACGGCGCCCGATGCGCTCATGACATTCGCAGCTTGTCGAGGCCGATCATCCTGTTGTACACCGCGTAGAGCGCAACCGTTGCCGCGAGCAGCATGATCGACAATGCGGCCGCCATCCCCCAGTTGACGGTTCGACTCGCGTAGAACGCGATGAAGTAGCTGATCATTTGGTCGTCGGCGCCGCCGACGAGCGCCGGCGTGATGTAGTAGCCGAGCGCCTGGATGAACACCATCAGGCAGCCGGCGCCGATCCCCGGCAGCGTTTGCGGCAGATACACGCGACGAAACGCGGTGAAGGGCGTGGCGCCGAGCGATGCCGCTGCGCGCTCATAGGAAGGCGAGATGCCCTTCATCACCGCAAAGAGCGGCAACACCATGAACGGCAGCAGCACGTGCACCATCGCGACATAGACGGCGAAGCGATTGAAGATCATGCGCACCGGCTCGTGCACCAGGCCGAGCGACATCAGCAGGTTGTTGAGGATTCCCTCGCGCTGCAGCAGAACGACCCACGCAACGGTGCGGACGAGCAGCGATGTCCAGAACGGCAGCAGCACGAGGAACAGCAGGAGCGCGGCGCGTTCGGGCGGCTGGCTCGCGATGAAGAACGCGACGGGATAGCCAAGAATCAGACACGCGAGCGTCACGATGCCGGAAATCCAGAGCGTGCGACCCAGGACGTTGCGGAACACCGACTGATCGGCGGGCGCCGATGCAATCGCGTTGTCGGCATCGCGGCGGAGATCGAGCGCAGCGAGCAGATAGAAGTCGGTGACCGGTCCGCCTGCACGCCGTATGACGGCCCAGGTTTCGCGTTCTCCCCACTTCGGGTCGATGTCGATCAGCGCGCGACGCGGCGAATCGACCGACTCGTCCGCAACGCGACGACCGCTCGTGATGAGCAGCGTGCGAAAGCCGGCGACGTCATAGTTGAGACGCGTCGCCGCGCTGGCAAGCGTGCCCGCTTCACGCGCGGCGCGCAGATCCGTGATCAGTGCTGCGAACGCGGAATCGGGAGGCAAACCGCTCCCGTCCCATCCGCGCAACTCGGATGTGGCATGCGGCAGGATGCGTGCGACCTCATTGTCCACTGCCGCGCGCGCGAGCATCGATCCGATCGGGACGATGAACGTGCCGAGCAGGAATGCGAACAGCGGCAGCACCAGCAATGAAGCGCGCCACTGCTCGCGTCGTGCGCTCCGCCGCAGTGCGCGACGAAGGTCCGAGGGGCCGGTGCTATCTCGTCGGAGCGTCGCGGCAACGGTTGCCACAGTGCTTGACCTCTTAGAAGCGCCGATCGGACGTGCCGGGCCGTCGCGGCGACCCCGGCACGCCCTTCTCGCGCGAGCCCCTTATGCCGGGCCGGCTACTTGGCCACCCACGCGTTGAACCGCTGATTCAGCTTGTCGAGATTCTCGAGCCAGAACTTGTCGTTGATCGCTAGCGCGCTCGCCATGTTCTCTGGGGCCGTGGCGAGATTCGGCAGGACGTTCTTGTCGATCAGCGCCGTCGACGCCTTCGCGGTCACGCCGTACGGAATCTTCGGTGGCAGGTTCTTCTGGTTGTTCGGGTCGTTGACGAAGACCAGGTACTTCTCCGCGTCGGCCTTGTTCGGCGTGCCCTTCATGATTACCCACGAGTCGATCGTGTAGAGATTGTTGCCCCAAACGATCTTGAAGTTCTTCTTGTCCTTGTCGTTGGCTGCGGCGATGCGCCCGTTGTACGCATCGGTCATCGCGACCTCGCCCGAGGCGAGCAGTTGGGGCGGTTGCGATCCCTTCTCCCACCACACGAGGTTCGCCTTCAACTGGTCGAGCTTCTTGAATGCGCGCTCCACGCCCGCGTCGGTCCCGAGCGTCTTGTAGACGTCCTTGGGCGCAACGCCGTCAGCCATCAGTGCGATCTCGAGCGTCGTCTTCGGTCCCTTGCGCAACGCTCGCTTGCCCGGCCACTTCTGCGTATTCCAGAAATCGGCCCACGACTTCGGCGCGTCCCCTTTTATCTTGTCGCCGTCGTACGCCAGGATGAAGCTGTAAACGATCGCGCCGACGCCGCAATCGTTGACCGCGTCGGACATGTATTTGTCCTTGCCGCCGAGCTTGCTCCAGTCGAGCTTCTCGTACAGGCCTTCCTCGCAGCCCAGCAGCAGCTCTTCGGACTCCACCTGCACGACGTCCCAGTTGTTGTTGCCGCCCTGCACTTTCGCGCGAAGCGTTCCGACGCCGCCGTCCCAGCTTTCCTCGGCCATCTTGACGCCCGTCTTCTGCATGAACGGCTTGAAATAAGCGTCTCGTTGCGCATCTTGATACGCGCCGCCCCACGACACGACCGTGAGATCGCGCGCGGCCGCGGGAACGGCAAGCGCGACGGCACAAAGGGCCATCGCGGCGATCTTCCATGATCTGGCTTGCATAAGGCTCTCCTCTTCTAGGTTGCGATGTCAGCGTCTTCTCGCGCGAACGTCCGGCAGTGCTCCGGAGCCCATGCGAGCTCGACCGGCTGGCCGATCGCCGGAAGCCGGTGAACCTCGTCGATCGGCCGCTTGACCGTGAAATCGTCGCTGCTCGGCAGGGCGATCCGCGCTCGCACGTGATCGCCGAGATAGATGAGCTCGCGCAGCTTTCCGCTCAGTCGACAATGGCCGTTCGCCGCGATTGTAGGTGCAGCGCCGTCGATATGCACGCGCTCGGGCCGCAATGACACGATTACCTGCGACCCGGCAGGCAGCGGCGTCGCCAGCGAGCCTTCCACCAGCGCGTCCCCGACGAGGCGAACGGTGCAGCGGTTTCCGGTCACCCCCTCGATGCGCCCCTCGAGCCGGTTGTTCTCGCCGATGAAGCGTGCGACGAAAGCATTCGCGGGCTCCTCGTAAATGCGCTCGGGTCGGTCGAGCTGCTGCACGCGTCCACGATGGAAAACCGCGATACGATCCGACATCGTCAACGCTTCGTGCTGATCGTGCGTGACGTAGACCATCGTCACGCCGAGCCGCTGGTGCAGACGGCGGACCTCGAGCTGCATCTGCTCGCGCAGCTGCTTGTCGAGCGCGCCGAGCGGTTCGTCCATCAGCACGATCTTCGGCTCGAAGACGAGCGCGCGGGCAACGGCCACCCGCTGCTGCTGGCCGCCCGAAAGCTGTGCGGGCTTGCGTGCACCGAACCCCGGCAGCTGCACCATGTCGAGCGCACGTTCGACGCGCCGCGCGATGTCGTCCTTGGCCACGTGCCGCACCGACAGCGGGAACGCGATGTTCTCGGCGACGCTCATATGCGGGAACAGCGCATAGTTCTGGAACACCATGCCGATCGCGCGACGGTACGGCGGCAGCTTCGACAGCGGATTGCCGTCGAGGAGGATCTCGCCTTCGGTCGGCGTCTCGAATCCGGCAAGCATCATCAGCGTCGTCGTCTTGCCGGAGCCCGAAGGTCCGAGCAGCGTCAGAAATTCTCCACGCTCGATGTCGAGATCGAGGCCGTCCACGACACGCGTCCGTCCGTCGTACGTCTTGCAGACTGCAACGAAGCGGACGATCGGCTCAGACATGCTGGCCGCCGTTGATGGGAATTTCCGTCCCCGTCACATACGACGAGCGGGGGGAACACAGGAAATGAATCAAGTCCGCGGCCTCCTCCGTCGTGCCCAACCGGCGCATGGGTATGTCCCGCTCGACGATCGCCGGCGTGCCGGGCGACAGGATCGCCGTGTCGATCTCGCCGGGCGCGATGGCGTTGACGCGCACACCGAGCGGGGCCATATCGTAGGCCATCTCGCGGGTGAGCGCAGCAAGCGCGGCTTTCGACGTCGCGTAGGCCGATCCGGCGAATGGATGCACCCGGGACGCGGCGATCGACGTTAGGTTGACCACCGCCCCGCCCGCTTTCGAAAGCTCGCGGGCAAACCCGCGCGTCATCAGCAGCGGCGCGTAGAAGTTCGTGTTGTACATCGCTTGCCAGGTTGCGATGTCGGTGACGAGCGAGTTGAGCCGCGTCCCGTCGGCGGCCTTAGGCGAGATGCCCGCGTTGTTCACCAGTGCGGCGAGCGCACCGTCCGCCAGCATGGCGCGCATGATCTCGATGCAGCGCACGACGTTGTCGAGATCCGAAAGATCGAGCAGGACGTGCGTGCGCTCGCGGCTCCACGGACAAGCGCCGGGCGGCGGCGTGCGCGAGACGGTAATCACGCGCCAGCCCTCATTGTGGAAGCGCATCGCGACCGCGTGTCCGATGCCTCGGCTCGCACCGGTGATGATCGCGGTTCGGCGGGATGTCATGGGATGGCGGCTCGCGCCCTTCCGCGTGCTACGCGAGCCCCTTGTTCCTGACCATGGTCCAGGTGTCGTCGAGCGCCTTGCCGAATCCTGCGAGCATTTCGTCGATCTCACGCTCGGTGATGATGAGGGGCGGACAGAAGGCCACGATATCGCCGGGCATGCTGCGCAGGATCACGCCGTGCTCCTGGGCGCGGCGAACGAGGTGCGGGCCGACGCCGGCCTGCGGGTCGAAGGCCTGCTTCGTCGCCTTGTCGCGCACGAGCTCCACCGCGCCGATCAAGCCGATTCCGCGTGCATCCCCGACGAGCGCGTGGCGCGCGTAACTTCTGATGCCGGCCTGCATGTGCGGACCAACGCGTCGAACCTGCGCAACGATGTCGCGTTCCGCGTAGATCCTGAGCGTTTCGAGCGCAACCGCGGCAGGCACCGGGTGGGATGAATACGTGTAGCCATGACCGAAGATGCCGAGCTTGTCGCTTTGCGCGAGCAGGATGTCGCAGACGGCGGTCGAGATCAGGTTCGCCGAGATCGGCATGTATCCGGCCGAAAGTGCCTTCGCGACGGTCATGATGTCCGGCTTCAGATCGAACGTCTGCGACGCGAACATGTTGCCGGTCCGGCCGAAGCCGCAGATCACTTCGTCGACGACGAACAGGATGTCGTACTTGCGCAGGATCGGCTGAATGCACTGGAAGTATGTCGACGGAGGAACGATGACGCCTCCCGCGCCCATGACCGGCTCGGCGAAGAACGCGGCGATCGTATCCGGTCCCTCGCGGAGGATCAACGCTTCGAGGTTCGCGGCAAGCCGCGCTGCGAACGCTTCCTCGGGCTCGCCCGGCTGCGCCCCACGATAATAGTATGCGGCGTCCGTATGAAGCATGCGGGCGATCGGCAGATCGAAGTCCGTCTGCGCGAATGCAAGGCCGGTGAGGCTGCCCGCAGCAACGGTCACGCCGTGATAAGCGCGCTGCCGCGAAATGATCTTCTTCTTCTGTGGCCGGCCGAGCGCGTTGTTCACGTACCAGGCGAGCTTCACGGCCGTGTCGTTCGCTTCCGAACCGGAGTTCGCGAACAACGCCTTGCCGAGACCAGGCGGCGCCAGATGGATCAAGCGCTCCGCGAGCTCGGTCGAGATCGCCGGAACCTTGCCCGCAAAGCTGTGATAGAACGGCAGCTCCAGCATCTGTCGGTGCGCAGCCGTCGCAAGACGCTCCTCGGAAAAGCCGAGCGATGCGCACCAGAGCCCGGACATCCCCTCGAGATACCGCTCTCCCTGATCGTCGTAGACGTAGACGCCCTCGCCGCGCGTGATGACCAGCGGACCTTCGCGCTGCAACTGGCGCAGGTTGGTCGACGGATGGAGATGGAAAGCGAGATCCCGGCGTGCAGCCGGCGTGGTCAGCGACATGATGGGCCGTGCCTCTTGGGCAAGGCGGGATTGTTGGCGCGTCGCCAGTGCGCGTCAAGCGGCTCCGCCCGGCACGCTCTTCTTTCACTTTCGCGACTCATCGGGTCAAGCGGCCCGGCAGGCTCTTCTTTCACTTTCACGACTCATCGCGTCCACGGCGGCGCTGGATTGACATCAATCGCGTATTGCACAAGCGCCTTCGCGACTGCAGTACGCGGAACGGCTCGGCGCTCGCCTAGCGCGTGCAGCGCGGCCACCGCGATGTGGCGGCGGTCGACCTCGAAGAAGCTGCGCAACGCGGTGCGACTGTCGCTGCGGCCGAAGCCATCCGTGCCGAGGGCGATGAACGGCGCATCGACATGCGACGCGATCAATTGCGGGTACGCGCAAACGTAGTCGGTAGCGGCCACCACGGGCGCATTCCCGGAAAGATTTCGTCCAACGTGGCTCACTCGCGCCTGGTCGAGCGGATGGAGGCGATTCGCGCGCTCGACGTCCCGCGCCTCCCGCGCAAGCTCGCTGAAGCTCGTGACGCTCCACACCTCGCTCGTGACGCGCCAGTCCTCACGCAAGAGATCGGCTGCGGCGATGATCTCGCGGAGGATCGTGCCTGAGCCGAGCAGGCGCACATCGGGCGTCGTGCCCTCCGGATGGTTCGCGGCGTAGCGATACATGCCGCGAATCACATCCTCTTCGGCGCCCGCCACGCGCGACGGTTGCGGGTAGTTCTCGTTCATCACCGTCAAGTAATAGAACGCGTCTTCCTGGCGCTCCATCATCGACCGCGCACCATGGTCGAGGATGACGGCGAGTTCCCATGCAAAGGCCGGATCGTACGCACGGCAATTGGGAACGGTCGCGGCAGCGACATGACTGCTCCCGTCCTGATGCTGCAAGCCCTCGCCGCCAAGCGTCGTGCGCCCGGCCGTCGCACCGAGGAGGAAACCGCGCGCTCGCTGGTCGGCAGCCGCCCATATGAGATCGCCAACGCGCTGAAAGCCGAACATCGAGTAATAGATGTAGAACGGCAGCATCGCGACGCCGTGCACGCTGTACGAAGTGGCCGCGGCCACCCACGACGACAACGCGCCCGCTTCGGTGATGCCCTCTTCCAGCAACTGACCGTCGGTGGCTTCGCGATATCGCAGCATCGACGCCGCGTCTTCGGGCTCGTACAGCTGTCCAAGCGGCGAGTAGATGCCGATCTGGCGGAAGAGATTCGCCATGCCGAAGGTGCGCGCCTCGTCGGCGACGATCGGGACGATGCGCGGGCCGAGCTCGCCATCCTTGAGCAGGTTGCTGATCAGGCGCACGACGGCCGTCGTCGTCGACATTTCATGGCCTGCCGCGTCGACCGCGAAGCGTCCGTAGGTTACGAGCGACGGGACCGTGACTGACGCGGCATCGGCGCGCCGCTTCGGCAGCGACCCGCCGAGCGCCGCACGTCGTTCGCGCAGATAGGCGAGCTCCGGACTGTCGTCCGCGGGGCGCACGAAGCGCATCTCAGCCAGCGCCTCGTCGGTGAGCGGCAACGCGAAGCGGTCGCGGAATCGCCTGAGGGCGTCGATGTCGAGCTTCTTCTGCTGATGCGACGTCATCCGCGATTCACCGACGCCGCCCATTCCGTAACCTTTCTTCGTCTTCGCAAGAATGACGGTCGGCTGCTGCCGATGCATCCGCGCCGCGCGGAGCGCCGCGTAGAGCTTGCGGAAATCGTGTCCACCGCGCTTCAGCGCGTCGATCTCGTCGAGGGACATGTGCGCGACGAGCGTGCGAAGCGCCGGGTCGAGCCCGAAGAAATGGCTCTGGTTGTAAGCGCCGTCGTTCGCGCCGAGCGTCTGATACTGACCGTCGACGGTGGCCGCGAATTGCCGCAGCAGCGCGTGATGCACATCGCGCGCGAAGAGCGCATCCCAGTCCGACCCCCACAGCACCTTGATGACGTTCCAGCCTGCCCCGATGAAAAGCGACTCCAGTTCCTGGATGATCTGCCCGTTGCCGCGCACCGGTCCGTCGAGGCGCTGCAGATTGCAGTTGATGACGAACGTGAGGTTGTCGAGCCGCTCGCGCGCGGCGAGCGTGAGCGCGGCGATCGATTCGGGCTCGTCCATCTCGCCGTCGCCGAATACGCCCCACACATGCCGGTCATCCATGTTCGCGATGCCCCGGTGCTCGAGATAGCGCATGAAGCGCGCGTGATAGATCGCGCTGATCGGACCGATCCCCATCGAACCGGTGGGGAACTGCCAGAAGGTCGGCATCAGCCACGGATGCGGGTACGACGACAGGCCCTTGCCGCCAACCTCCTGGCGATAATTCGCGAGCTCCGCTTCCGTCAACCGTCCTTCGAGATAAGCGCGCGCGTACACGCCGGGCGCCGAATGCGGCTGGAAGAAAACGAGATCCGAACGCCGGTTGCCGTCGTCACCGCGGAAGAAGTGATTGAACCCGACCTCGAAGATCTCGGCAGCCGACGCATAGCTCGCGATGTGACCGCCGAGCTCGCCGTAGGCGACGTTGGCGCGAACGACCATGGCCAACGCGTTCCAGCGGATGATCGAGGTGATGCGCTCCTCGAGCGCGAGATCGCCGGGATACGGTCCCTGCTCCTCGAGCGGGATGGTGTTCTGATACGCCGAGTACGGCGGAACGTGCGCGATGATGCCGAGGTGCTGCGCCTGCTCCTCGAGCTTCTTCAGCAGGAAGAGGCCCCGCTCCTTGCCGCCGGCGCGTACGCTCGCCTCGAGCGCGTCGAGCCACTCGCGGGTTTCATCGGGGTCCGCGTCGTCGTCCGGTAATCGCATCGATGCCTCGCGTGACGATCATGCGGCCGCGGAAGAGGGCCGGAACTCGGCTTCCATCTGGCGGCGAAAGCGGACGGCGGCATCGGCTTCGTCGAACGCGACATCGTTCCACTTGACCGGCTGACCGCGCTCGATCGGTCGCCTCAGCTTCACGTGGTGAGCAAGTCCCAGCGGCAAACCGCCGAGCGCAAGCGAGTCGGCGGCTGGCATCAGCTGTCCGTACACGGTATAGCCGCCTTCACCGTCCAAGATCTCGCCTTCGCGAAGCGCGCGCTTTGCTGTCGCCACGACGTCGCCGTAAAACCCGCGCGCGCTGCCTGTCGCTTCGCGGCGGATGCCCACCGAGGCGACACTGATGCCGAGTTCGAGACCGATCAGGTGATACGGCTTGTACATCGCCGTGAACTCCCCGCTCTCGTCGGTCAGCAGGCCGTACTCGCGAAAGCAGCGGGCGACGTACGACGTGCCGGCCTTGAACGTCACGTAAACGCCCCAACGGAGGTCGCGGAATACCGGACGGCCGTCGCGTTCGAGGCTCGAGATCACCTCCACTTGCCCGCTGTGATGCAGTTGTCCGCCTGCGCTGCGCGGACGGAGCACGCGTGGCAGATCGTCGACGCCGCAGGGCGGAAACGCGAGGCCGTCGGGTGCGGGCGTCAGGACGGTCGCATTCGCCACGGCCGCCATTTCGATTGCCGACTTCGTGCCATCGAGAAACGAATTGAACATCTGCGAGTTCATGCCACCGGCCTTCGCATCTTCTATGGAGATGCCGTAGTGGCTCCATACGGTATCCGGTGTCGATGCGTGATAGGACGGCAGATACTTGGTGCCCTTGCCCGCGGCGACGACTTCGAAGCCGGCGGCGCGCGCCCAATCCACCATTTCGCAGATCAGGGCCGGCTGGTCACCGTAGGCGAGCGAATAAACGATGTTCGCCTGAGCAGCGCGCTTTGCCAGCAACGGCCCGGCGAGCGCGTCGGCCTCGACGTTCACCATCACCACATCCTTGCCGTGCTCGCAACAGCAGAGGACGTGCGCAATGCCCGCCGACGCATTGCCTGTCGCGTCGATGACGATTTCCGTTTCAGGTGCGGCAATCGCCCCCAGCACGTCGTCCGTCACGTACGTCGTGCCTCGCTTCTTCGCGTCCGCGAACGATGTCGCATCGATGCGCTCGACGGGCCAATCCGTCGTCTTCAAAGCCGCGCACGCACGTTGCGGCGACAGATCGGCGACGGCGACAAGATGCATGCCGGGCGTCTCACGCACTTGCGACAGGAACATCGATCCGAATTTGCCGGCGCCGATAAGAACCACACGTAGCGGCTCGCGTTTTGCATCGCGGGCTTGCAGCAAGTGATGGAGGTTCACGTCGTTCCTCGTTCGGGTTCGCCGTAACGCAGCGGCTGCCACGTTGTACGCACAACCGCACAAGATCATGCGCAAGCAATCGATTCTAGCGAACGCCGCATTGGCGCGTTCCACTCGTTGATGCCATGCGTCATCCGAATGTGCGTGATCCGCATCGGAACCACACGAAAAGCGCTTCTGTCATACCGCCAATGGCAGCGGCGTGGCGCATGCGAATCGTTGCAGCGCCGCTCGCGTTGCTGCACGCACGCACGAGGAGAAGGCGATGGTCGACCGCGCGCAACCGTCTAGAGTCAATGTCCTCGCCCTCCTCAACGACCAGCCGATCAGCCGCTACCAGTTCCTCGTGGCGGCGCTTTGCGCGGCCGTCGTCTTCATGGACGGCTTCGACGCGCAGGCCATCGGCTACGTCGCGCCCACGCTGAGCCGCGAGTGGCATCTGCGGCCCGGCGCGCTTGGACCGGTGTTCGGCATCGGCTTGCTGGGGCTCACGATCGGCGCACTCGTGTCAGGGCCCGTTGCGGATCGACTCGGCCGCAAGCCGGTGATCCTGTTCTGCACGCTCTTCTTCGGTGTGTGCACACTCCTGACCGTCACCGCGGACTCGCTGACGGGCCTGATGGCATGGCGCTTTCTGACGGGACTCGGCCTCGGCGGCGCGATGCCCAACGCGATTGCCCTTACCTCCGAGTACAGTCCGGACCGGAGCCGCGCGTCGATGGTCATGGTGATGTTCATCGGCTTCTCGCTCGGGTCTGCACTGGGAGGCGTCCTTGCCGCGCAGCTCGTTCCGGCCTATGGCTGGACCATCGTCTTCTGGGTCGGCGGCGTCGTGCCGCTGATCCTGCTGCCGATCCTCGCCATGTCGCTTCCAGAATCAATCCGGCTCCTCGCGCTCCGCGAGGGCCAGAACGAGCGCATCGCGACCTTGCTCGCCCGAATCAGCCCGCGTCTGCGCTTCGAGCCCCAGGTGCAATTCGTCGCAACCGAGGAGCATCCCGCAGGATTCACCGTGCGGCATCTCTTTTCGGAAGGACGCGGCCTCGGCACGGTGCTGCTGTGGATCATGTTCTTCATGAACCTGCTGGATCTCTACTTTCTCGCGAATTGGCTTCCCACCGTCATCCACAACGCCGGGATTTCCGAACGCCTCGCGGTGATCACCACCGCATTGCTGCAAGTCGGCGGTGTCGTGGGTACGCTGATCCTCGCACGGCTCCTCGATCGCTTCCTGCCGTATCGGATTCTCGCCATCACATACTTTTTCGCAGCGGTGTTCCTGACCGCCATCGGCTCCGCGGGGTCGTCGATCGCGCTCATCATTCCGCTCGTATTCGCGACCGGATTCTGCGTGGTGGGAGCGCAGATCGGTGCGAACGCACTCGCGGCCCTGTACTACCCCACGTTCATCCGTTCCACCGGCGTCGGCTGGGCGCTCGGCATCGGTCGCATCGGCTCCATCGTCGGGCCGGTCGTTGGAGGTATCCTGCTCGCGCAACAATGGAGCATTCCCCGGATCTTCCTGCTTGGCGCGCTGCCGGCGCTGATCGCGGCACTGGCAGTCTTCGCCATGGGGCAGCTGCGACCGGATCTTCCCGGCCGCCAATCGGCGCGTGCTAGCCCGAGCATGAGCATGGGCCACTGAAAAGGCGGGATCTGCGCGCCGTCGTTCGAGGTCTAGACCGTCACGCATGCACGCGATCGCAACCTCACGCCATTAGCATATGGAAGACATCATCGTCATCGGCGGCGGCATTTGCGGGTTGAGCCTGGCGCTCAGCCTGCATCAACGCGGCATCTCCTGCAGAGTCTTCGAACGCGCGCCCGAGATCACCGAGCTTGGCGTCGGTATCACGCTGCTGCCGCACGGCATGCGCGAGTTCACCGCGTTCGGGCTCGGCGAAGCGCTGCTGCATGCGGGCATCGAAAATCGCCGGAGCAGCTTCTTCAATCGCTTCGGCCAGCTGATCTACCAGGAGCCGCGCGGCAAGTCCGCCGGATATTCGCACCCGGAAGTAGGCATCCATCGCGGTCGGCTGCAGATGATCCTTTATCGGGCGGCGCTCGAGCGTCTCGGCGCCGATCGGATCAGGACCAATCATCAATGCGTCGGTGTCGAGCAGGATGCGCACTCCGCGACGGCGCTGTTGCAGGAGACGACGACGGGCCGGACGCTGCCCGCTGCGCGCGGCTCCGTCGTCATCGCTTGCGACGGCGTGAACTCGACGATACGCAAGCAGTTCTACCCGCAGGACAATGTGGCATTCGCGGGCATCAATACATGGCGCGGGGTAACGCGTCGCCCGCCGATCCTCGACGGTCGCACGTACATTCGCATCGGTTCGATCCTCACCGGGAAGATCGTCATCTATCCAATCGTCGACGACGTCGACGGAACCGGCAAGCAGCTGATCAACTGGGTAGCCGAGATCAAGCAGCAGGCGTACGAGAAGAACGACTGGAACAAGCCCGGCGATCCTGAAGACTTCATATCGATCTATGCGGACTGGCGCTTCGACTGGCTGGACGTTCCCGCACTCATACGTGGCGCCGATTCCGTCCTCGAATATCCAATGGTGGACAAGGACCCGGTCGATCGCTGGACGTTCGAGCGCGTGACGCTCGCCGGCGACGCGGCGCACCCGATGTATCCCCGGGGCTCGAATGGCTCAGCGCAGGCGGTGATCGATGCGCGGACGCTGGCAGACACCCTTCAGCAGGAAACCGATCCTCGGGCCGCACTGAAGCGCTACGAGACCACGCGCTTGCCAGTCACCGCGGAGGTCGTGCGCACGAACCGCGAATTCCCGCCCGACTTCATCAACATCAAGGTGGAAGAGCTCGTCGGCGATCGTCCGTTCGACGATCTGGACAAGTTCATCACGCAGGACGAGTTGCGCGCGCTTTCGGACGAATACAAGCGCATCGCGGGATTCGCATTGAACAAGTCCGGCTCGCCGCGGGCTGGCTAGCGATGACGGCGACACTTGGAACGCTCGAGGAGCTGCCGCTCGACTATCGCAGGAACGTCGAGCGCGAGCATCTGGCGCCGCTTTGGCCGATGCTACGCAACGTGCTGCCGCACGACGCGCCGAAGCCCGTCAGCAGGCCCTGTCTCTGGGTCTACGAGCGGGTCCGCCCGTTGCTCTTGCAAGCCGGCGAGCTCACGCCCGTGGAGAAGGCCGAGCGGCGTGTGTTGGTGCTGGTCGATCCGGGGCGCGGCCCGGGGGCGATGCAGGTGACCTCGGTCATCTACTGCGGACTGCAGCTGCTGCTGCCCGGCGAAGTTGCGCCGGCTCATCGGCACACGCCGAGCGCGGCGCGCATCGTCGTCGAAGGACGCGGCGCGTACACGGTCGTCGACGGCGAGAAGTGTCCGATGGAGCGCGGCGATCTGATTCTCACCCCCGGCGGCATGTGGCATGACCACGGTCACGACGGACGCGAGCCGGTGGTGTGGCTCGACGCGCTCGACTTGCCGCTTTTCGTCTACCTCGAGGGGTCGTACGCGAAGGAGCGCGAATTGCAGAAGCCGAAGGCGCGTCCCGATGCCTCCGAGGTCGAGTACACGGCCGCGGGCATGCTCCCGTCTCGCTCGCCCGGCGCGCCGCGCCGCCGTTATCCGCTGCTCCGTTATCCATGGCAACGCACGCGCGAAGCACTGCTGCGTGCGGCCGAGCACGCGAGCGCCGAATCGCCGGTCGAGCTCGATTATGTGAACCCCGAAACCGGCGAAAGCTGCCTGCCTACGCTGGGATTCGCCGCAATGGCGCTGCCCGCCGGCAAACGACTGCGGAGCGTTAAGCGCTCGTCGAGCTCGGTCTTCCACGTCGTCGAAGGCAACGGCGCGTCCACCGTCGATGGAATGCGCTTCGCCTGGAAGTCGGGTGACACGTTTTCCGCCCCCGTGTTCGCCAACGTCGATCACGAAGCAGGATCCGCAGACGCGTTCCTGATACGCATCCACGACGCGCCGCTGCAGCAAAAGCTCAACTTCTACGAGGAGGTTTCGCCATGACTGCGGCAGCAAGCAGCGCTCGCTACCTGTTCCCGCCGCAACCGCAACCCGTCGTGCCGGTGTTGGGGGATGACCGCGTCTATCCCGTGCATCGCATCTTTTGCGTCGGCCGCAATTATGCGGAGCACGCGAAGGAAATGGGCGTTGAGCCCGAGCGCGAAGCGCCGTGGTACTTCACAAAGCCGGCGACGGCGATCGTTCATTCCGGCGCATCCGTTCCCTACCCTCCCGGCACATCGAACTACCATTACGAGATGGAGCTTGTCATTGCGCTGGGTGGCAACGCGTACTTCGTGTCGGCCGAACAGGCGCTAACCTCGGTGTACGGCTACGCGTGCGGTCTGGACATGACGCGGCGCGATCTGCAGCAGGCCGAACGGGCGAAAAGCCGCCCTTGGGACATCGGCAAGGCGTTCGAACAGTCGGCAGTGATCGCACCGATCCGGCCGCGCGAGCAATTCGGCGACATCGGCTCGCAGACCCTCAAGCTCACCGTCAACGAGCAAACGCGGCAGACGGGAAAGCTGAGCGATCTCATCTGGAGCGTGCCGGAGATCGTCGCGCATCTCTCCCGCTATTACCACCTTGGTCCCGGAGACCTCATCTACAGCGGAACGCCGGCCGGCGTTGGACCCGTCAATCCCGGCGACAAAATCGTCGGGACGATCGAAGGCCTTGCCCCGGTCGAGCTGACAATCGCCCAAGCGGAATCGACGTCGCGGGAACGTTGACACGCTGCGTGTGACGGCGGCCGCGACCCGGTCGACCCGGCCGCGGGCGAACGACCTCGACGGTTCCGGTCGCCCGAATCGTCCTCAAACAACGTGGACGCTTTCGGTCGACCGACTCGTCCTCGACATCCTGCGGCCTTCCGTCGACCGACTCGTCCACCAACGCCCGCGGCTTTCCGTCGACTGAACTTTCAATGCCGTTCGTCCATCGCGAGCGTCGAGACCATGCGAGCGATGTCGTCGCGGCTCGGCATCGATTCCTGCGCGCCCGGCCTCGTGCATGCGAGCGCGCCCGCCGCGACGCCGTCGCGTACCGCCCTCGACAAGTCGGTCCCGCGATCGAGGGCGGCGGCCAGCGCGGCGGTGAACGCATCGCCGGCGCCGACCGTATCGACTACTTCGACGCGAGGCGCCGACTGTACGTGGACTTTACCGCGAAGCGCATGAACGGCGCCCTGCTCACCGACTGTCACGATCGCAGCGCGTTCCAAGGACGCGAGACGCAGGCACAATGATCGTGCGTCGGTCGGTTTGCTCGC
The DNA here is from genome assembly GCA_046733075.1 of Pseudomonadota bacterium. GTDB lineage: Bacteria > Pseudomonadota > Gammaproteobacteria > Burkholderiales > Casimicrobiaceae > VBCG01. Next base: position 15,764 of record JBKPOL010000516.1, read on the forward strand.
CTCCCGAGCCGTTCCGCGGTCGTCGTCCAGCTCGCGCACCAGCGTGTGGGCTTCGCCCTCGTTCACGACCAGCACATCGACGACGTCGAGCAAGTGCGCAGGCAGGCGAATCGCCGGCGCCGCGTTCAGGACAACGCGTGCGCCGCGCCGATGAGCGCGCTCTGCGAGCGCAGCCACTTCGTCGAGCGGCAGCTCCAGCTGCATCACCACGGTCGAGCCTGCCCCGAGTAGCGAATCAGGCACATCCTTCGCGCACGCCTCGGTGTTCGCACCGCCGACGATGGTGATGCAATTCTCGCCCGCATCATCGACATGGATGAGTGCAAGACCGGTCGACGCATCGCCTATGCGTACGCCGGCCAGACGAACGCCTTCCGCCCGGAGCACCCGAAGTGCGACCTCGCCCAAGGGATCGCGGCCGACGCAACCGAAAAGATGAACGTCGGCGCCGGCGCGAACCGCGCCAACGGCCTGGTTCGCGCCCTTGCCGCCGGGCGCCATCAGGAAGCTCCGGGCTCTCAGCGTCTCCCCTTCGTGCGGCAGCCGCGTGACGCGCGCAATGAAATCGACGTTGATCGAACCGAATACAACGATCATCGGCGCTTGCTTCGAGTAGCAGCCTGGTTCAGCGGCAATCGGCGTCCGAGCAAATGGCGCTCAGGCGCCTTTCACGCCGCCGTGCGTCAGCCCCGCCACGATTTCCTTCTGGATGAAGATCGTCAGCAGCAGCACCGGCAGCGTCACGACAATCGCCGCCGCGGCCAGCGGCCCCCACGCGAGCTGCTCGAACGTCAGCACGTTGTACACGGCCGCGGGCAGCGTGCGCGTGGCGCGGCCCGCCAGCACCGCGCCGAATACGAAATTGTTCCAGGAGAAGATGAACGAAAGGATCGTTGCGACGACGATCCCCGGCCGCGCGAGCGGCAGCGCTACGTAACGGAGCGTGCTGAAAATGCTGCCGCCGTCGATCAGCGCGGCCTCCTCGAGCTCGCGCGGCAGCGTCTCGAAATAGCCCGCCATCAAGTACACGACGATCGGCACGGTGATGACGAGGTGCGTGATGACCAGCGCCGTGAGCGTGTTGTTCAGCCCGAGAAACTGGAAGACCGTGAAGAGCGGGATCAGGAACGACAGCGCAGGCGTCATGCGCGCAATCAGGATCAGCACGAGCGTGCGCGATGCCCGCAGCCGCGCGATGCCGTACCCCGCGGGCACGCCGACGATGAGCGCGATCAGCGTGGCGAAACCCGACACGATCAGGCTGTTGCGGAAATAGAGCCCCATCGAGTTCTCGGAGAACACCTGCACGTAGTTCGCGAGCGTCGGTGGGTCCGGCACGAACACCGGCGGGTACGTCATGTTCGAAAGCTCGTTCTTGAGCGACAACGAGAGCATCCACAGGAACACGAGTATGGCGGGGGAAACGATCACCGCGACGGCGAACGCGAACGCGAGCTTCCGCATGAATCGTCGCAGCCGCAGGCGAGCCGCGCGCCGCTGCGTGCCTCGCGAAGTGGACGGCGCCGTCCGCGCCGAGTCCCGTCCGACGATCTCCGCGGGCGAGCTCATGCCGCCCACCGCGCGCGCTCGCGGACGTGCAGGAGCAAAAGGGCAAGCGCAACGATGATCGCGAAAAACACGACGACGACCGCCGACGCGTTGCCGATGTTGTAGAACGCGAACGCCTGCAGGTACAGATACAGGTTGATCGTCTCCGACGCCGTTCCCGGGCCGCCCTGGCTTATCACATAGATCGTGTCGAATGCCTTCACCGCGTCGATCGTGCGGATCACCGCCGCCACGACGAGAAACGGCATGATCAGCGGCAGCGTGATATGTCGGAAGAGCTGCCACTCGGTCGCACCGTCGAGGCGCGCGGATTCGTAGGGCTCGGTGGGCAGCGACGCAAGCCCGCCGAGCACGATCAGCATCACGAGCGGCGTCCAGTGCCAGACCTCGACGATCACGAGGCTCGGAATCACGAACTTCGGTGAGTACACCCATAGCGAGGGCGGCAGCCCCATGCTCGTCAGCAGATAGTTGAGCACGCCCTGCTGCGGATGGAACATCATGGTCCACACGAGTGCGATCGCCACCGGCGTCGCCATCATTGGCATCGTGAAGATCGCGCGCAGCACGCCGCGGCCGCGAAAGCGACGGTGAAAGATGAGCGCGGCGGCCGTGCCGAGCACGAGCGGAAAGATCACCGCCAGCAGCGTGAAGTAGAACGTATGAACGATCGACTCCAGGAACCGCTGGTTCGTCACGAGCCCGGCGTAATTGCCGAGCCCGACGAAATGCGCCGCCTGGCCGATCTTCCAGTCGAACGCGCTCATGTAGACGGTGAAGAGCCACGGAAACACGATCACCCCGGCCACGACGAGCATCGCGGGAATCGTCAGCAGCCGATAGCCGCGACGGCGCCGCAGGACGAATCCCGCGCGGGGCGCGGCAGCGGCGATCGTCACGGCGCTTCGGGACATCGACCAGAACTCTGCGCCGCCCAACCTCAGGAGATCGGGAGCAGCGCGTCTTCCAAGGCGTCCGTCAGGCTTTCTCGCTCTTGTCCAGCACCGGCTGGAACTCGGCGGTCGCCTTGCGCAATTCCGTCGCCGGGTCGGCGCCGTTGATCATGTTGGTGAGTGCGACGCCGAACACATCGCGGAATTCGGTTACGGGCGAAATCACCGGCAAACCCGGCTGCGCAATCGCGGCCGATTTCAGCATGCAATCGACCCATTCTTTCGGCGCCTTGAAGTCGCTCGACTGCTGCGCCGCGGCGTACGCCGAGTTACGCACCGGGGCGCCGGCCGCAGCCTGCAGCATCCGCGTCTGGTTCGCCTTGTTCGATGCCCATTGCAGGTAATACCATGCCGGTCCCTTTTTCTTGCTGTACGACGAGATGCCTTCGCCGTCGCCGAACAGCGCCGACACCTGCTGCTTCGGTCCCGCGGGCATCACGCCGTAGCCGACCTTGCCGACGATGCGCGACTTCGCCGGGTCCTCGAGCGGTTGCGCAAACCCGATGCCGTCGAGCCACATCGCCGCCTTGCCTTGCAGGAACAGCGTCTGCGACTCGTTCCAGTTGAAACCCGCAACCCCTTGCGGACCGTACTTCGCAAGCAGCGTCTGATACATCTTCCCGGCTTCGATCGCCGCCGGCGAGTCCGTAAGAAGCTTGCCGTTCGCATCCGTGAACTGTCCGCCGTAACCGAGCATGAAACTGGTCCATACGGGCACGTTCGCGTTCTTGAGACCGCGCGCCACGAACCCGGCCACACCGGCGCTCGCATCGTGCAACTTTGCGGCGGCGTCGAGCATCTCCGCGAACGTCTTCGGGTACGCGACGTTCTTCGCGGCGAACAGTTCCTTGTTGTAATAGACGACCCACGGATCAAGATTGAGCGGCAGGCTCATCACGCGTCCGTCGGATTCCATCGCGTAGTTGAGACCGCCTTTCGCAAAATCGGCGAAATCGAGGTCGGGTGCCGCCATCGAGTTGTCGTTGATGAACGGCCGCACGTCGGTGAGCCAGTTGTTCTTCGCGAACTGGCGCTTCTGCACGTGGTAGGAAAGCGCGATCACATCGAAGCTCGGATTGCCCGAATTGAATTCGATGACCGCCTTCTGACGCTGTTGCTGTTCCGGCGTCATTTCGGAGCCGACCTCGATGCCCGTCAGTTCCTCGAATTCCTTGTGGTACTTCGTGAGCAGATCGCCGCGCGGGCTCTTCACGAGGAAAACCTCGATCTTCTGGCCCTTGAAGCGTTTCCAGTCGAATGCGTTCTGTGCGTGCGCGGTCAGCGCGGGCCCACCCGGCAGCATCCCCAGGGCCGCTGCGCCCGCGCCGGCTTGCAACAGGCGACGGCGACGCGCGTCGAGGGATTCGGATTGCGTGCGGTCGGTCATGACGTCTCCTCCTGGCAGTTGACGTGATCGTAGCGCTCGAAGCGTTCTGGCGGGGAGGGATAGTGGACCGGCGCGTCGCGTTGGTCAACGTGGCACGGCAAAAGGCCCGCGCACGGCGGGCCTTGTCGAGTCCAGGAACCTCACGACCGGGAACGGGATTCTTAGCAGAGTGCGACGCGGACGTGGCTTCGCGTGGCCTGCAGCGACTTACACCTAAGCGCGCGTCGCGCGACGACGCGGCAGACGCTGGGCTGTTCCGTGCGCCGCGGACGAAACGGACGGCCGTTACGCGGGCAAGCGCTACTCGGCAACCGTCTCCCCTGATCCGCCCATCTCCTTCGGCAGATCTCTCATCTTCGGCAAGCCGTCGCGGATGTGCAGCACCGTTTCGCCATAGTTGACGTGCACCTTCGGCTCATGCCGATACTTCGGAATCACGGCCGCGTAGACGTCGGTCAGTCCCCACAATGGATGCTCGGTGAGCAGGTGGCCGCCGCACGCCT
>JBKPOL010000517.1:0-8532 GCA_046733075.1 Pseudomonadota bacterium
GTGCGAGCGCGACGGCCCTGCCGATGCCGCTGCCCGCGCCCGTGACGATGGCGACCTTGCCTTGCGCTGTCATCGAACGCTCTTGTCGTGGCTGATGCGCGACGTTAACACAGCGGCCGCAGGGCGCCGCAGGGGTTCCCCGCTGCGCTCCGCGTCGCTCTGCTCATGGCCGGCGCTGCGTTTGCGCGATCCGGCCGGCGCGAACAGGGCAGGCGGCGCAATGGCGTTGCCCTGCGCGAAGTCCACGCCCACGCTTCGCAGCGCTTCGAGCGTCGCGACCGTTTCAACGGATTCGGCGATCGTCTGCTTGCCCATCACCCGGCCGATGCGATGGATTGCCTCGACCATCGCGGCATCGACCGGGTCGTGCAGCATGTTGCGCACGAAGCTGCCGTCGATCTTCAGGTAATCGACAGGAAGCTGCTTCAGATAGGTGAACGACGAGACGCCGACGCCGAAATCGTCGAGTGCAAAGCGGCAGCCGGGCTCGCGCAGCGCGCCGATGAAGTCGGCGGCCTTCGACAGGCTGGTGACCGCCGTCGTCTCGGTAATTTCAAAGCAGATCGCGCGGTGCGGGATCCGGAAGCGCGCAAAGCTCTCCCGCACATAATCGAGGAACTGGTCGTCGCCGATCGACGCCCCGGACAGGTTGATCGCATACGTACCCGACAGCGCCGTCGTATCACCGGCCGCACGGCGATCGGCAAGCACGCGAAACGCCGTTCGAATCACCCACCGGTCGATCGACGGCATCAGGTGGTAACGCTCGGCGGCGGGAATGAACGCAATGGGCGCGATCAACTCGCTGCGCTCGTCGATGAGCCGCACGAGCAGCTCCTGATGCAGTACCTTGGGGCCCGTGACATGCATTGCGTGCATCGGTTGCGCGTACAGACATAGCCGGTCTTCGGCGAGCGCTCGATGCAGACGGTTGACCCACTCCATCTCGCCGCGCCGGATCGTCACTTCGCTGTCCTCGGGACGATAGACCTGGACGCGATTGCGACCCTTGTCCTTGGCGAGGTAACACGCGGCGTCCGCCGCCGACAGGACAGTGGCAAGCGTATGCGGACCTTCGGCAAGATTGACGAGGCCGATGCTGACGCCGATCGTGAACGAGCGGTTCTTCCACGCAAAACGGAAATCGACGATCGCCTTGCGCAGTGCTTCCGCAATGCGCAGGGCGGGCGCGGGAGGGCAGTGCGGAAGCAGGACGCCGAACTCGTCGCCACCAAGTCGCGCCAGCACGTCGCCTTCCCGCAGTCGCGGACGCAGGAGCGCTCCGACTTGGCGCAGCAACTCGTCGCCCGCCGCGTGCCCGCTCGTGTCGTTCACCACCTTGAATTGATCGAGGTCGAGATACAGCACGGCGTGCTGGCCCGTGTCCGCGTCCCGATGCTCGACGATCGCGCGAACCCGCTGCTCGAATTCGCGACGGTTGAGAAGGCCGGTGAGCGCATCGTGACTCGCCAGATTCGAAAGGCGTGCCGCGTATTGCCGCTCGCGGCTCATGTCCTGCACGACGAGAACGGCACCGACCGTGCGTCCGAGGCGATCCTTGATCGGCGCTACGCTGTAGTCGATGGCGATCGACTCCGCGCCGCGACACAACAGCACGACATTGCCGTCCGCTTCCGCGATCGCGCCGTCGGTCAGTGCACGTGCAACGGGATCCGGGATCGGCGCGCCGGTCGCTTCGTCCACGACGGCGAAGACCTCGGCTGCCGGCCGTTGTCGCGCTTCCTGGAGCGGCCAGCCGGTGAGTCGTTCGGCGACCGAGTTCATGAATTCGATGCGCCCCGCCGTATCGACGGTCACGACCGCATCGGCAATCGACGCAAGCGTCACCTGCGCCCGTTCCTTCTCCTCGAACAGCAGCGCCTCCGCCTGCTTGCGCTTTTCAATGTCGGAGAGCGAGCCCACGAAGCGCTCCTCGCTTGCTGCGAGCGCCTCCTGCAACTCCTTGCGCTGGATGAAGAGTCGGCGCAGCGTGATTCCGGACAGCGCAAGCAGGCTTGCACCCGCGATCAACCGGACGACCAAGAGTGCAAGCCGCGCCGACGGTTGCGACTCCTCGAGCAGGAAATCGGCGACCGCGAGCGCAACGATCACGACGACGATGCAGACGAACGGCCAGACCGTGGCGAGCAGCGGCTCGAGCCCGTCCGGCGAAGGCGCCGGATGGCGCGTGTCAGCTCGGTGCGCGTGGCCTTGTCTCACCGGCGCGTCGGCTTTCACCGCGGGTACGTCATGTTGTGGGACATTCGACATCGACGTGGCGAGCATTGTCGCAGCCAGTTTCGGGGAGCCCGGCACCGCGTCACGCGTCGTGTCAGCCGGTGACTCGTGCAACGCAGGCGTGAGTGGCTCGGGCGGGCGCGTGTCGTTCATCGGTCAGGCTCTACGCAGTCGCACCGGCGAGCATCGCAGGAACCGCGATTTCGCAGTTTACCGTTTGCAGAAAGCCATGTCGGCAGCTACGCCGGATCGGAGGCCGCGACATCGGGTGTTGCGAGCCGTTCCTCGCGAGCGAGTGGCGGACCACTCGGAACGAGGCGCGCGCGTGCGGGCGCCTGCTCTGTCAGCACACGCCACGAGTCGTGCCTCTTCGCGGAAGTCCACACAGCCCAGTGCAGTCCTGACAAGGCCGCCGGATCGGCGAGCAGCTGGTTCTTCTCGGCGGGCGTGAGGCTGTTCAATCCGTCATGCAGCGCGCGCTCCGCGAGCGCACTGTTCAGGAACTCGCGAACGCGCCCCGTACCCGTGCGTCCCGTGGCTTGCGCGCACATCAGCGCGTTGATGATGGGATCGACAACGGCCGCGGCGAAGTCCGCAGGAGCAGGCGCGTGATGCAAGTAGCGCCGCGTCGCGCGGATAACGGGTGGCGGATGCGACTCCTCGGGGATCAGGAAGTACTTGCGACGTCGCAGTTTGCGCCCGAGGCCAACGCGGCTCGTGAACACCGACAGCGGTATCGACAAGATCAGTGCCCCGGCTACAGGAAGCAGCCACCACAGGTACGATGGGTTCAGCCACCATACGAATGCCGCCCAAAGGATGCCGACCAGCGTGTGCACGCCGTGGCGCCTGAACGCGTATCCCCAGCTCGTTTCCGCATCGTCACGCGGCGGAGATTTCCAGCGCACGGCGCGGCCGGCGAGGGCCATGGCGACGAACTGCGTGTGGAACAGCATCCGAATGGGTGCGAGAAGCGCTGCGAACATCATCTCGCCGAACAGGCTGACTGCGAGATGGAGCCGCCCGCCGTGCCGTGCCGGGTCCATCCATGCCACGCGCAGCGCCGCAAGGATCTTGGGCAGGAACAGGAGCAGCGCCGTTGCCGAGAACAGCGCGACGGCCCATTCCGGCCGCCACTCCGGCCAGAGCGGAAAGAGCTGGTAAGGCTGCACGAAATAGGTCGGCTCGCGAAGCGTGTGTATCGCAAGCAGGGCCGTCGACAAGATGAGGAACGTAAACCAGAGCGCGGCCGACAGGTAAGCGAGTACACCGGTCATGAACACGGCGCGATGCGCCGGATGGAGGCCGCGCATCCAGAACAGCCGGAAGTTCATGAGGTTGCCCTGGCACCAGCGGCGATCGCGTGACAGCTCGTCGATCAGGTTCGGCGGCATTTCCTCGTAGCTGCCGGGCAGGTCGTAAGCGATCCACACGCCCCAGCCGGCGCGCCGCATGAGCGCCGCTTCAACGAAGTCGTGCGACAGGATCTCGCCCGAAAGCGCCCCGCGTCCGGGCAGGCGTCCGATCGCACAGTGCTGGATGAACGGCGCAACGCGGATGATCGCGTTGTGACCCCAGTAGTGCGATTCGCCGAATTGCCAGAAGTGCAGCCCTGCGGTGAACAGCGGGCCGTAGACGCCGGTGGCGAACTGCTGGACACGCGCGTACAGCGTGTCGCGGCCGGCCGCGCGTGGCGCGGTCTGAATGATGCCCGCGTCGGGATTCGCCTCCGCGATGCGTACGAGCGACGCGAGACAGTCGCCGCTCATGACGCTGTCTGCGTCGAGCACGATCATGTAGCGATACTTCCGTCCCCATCGTCGACAGAAGTCGGCGATGTTGCCGCTCTTGCGCTTGATGCGGTGCTGTCTCCACCGGTAGAACACCCGTCCAAATCCGTCCACCGCGCGGCAGAATGCGAGCCACGCGTCGAGCTCCGCGACGCGCGTGTCGGCATTGCCGGTATCGGACAGCACGTAGAAGTCGAAACGCGCAAGCGCGCCGGTGCGCGCCAGCGATTCGTACGTTGAACGCAGGCCCGCGAATACGCGGCGCACATCCTCGTTGCAGATGGGCATGACGACAGCGGTTCGCGCGTCGGCCGGGATGTCAAGCGGCGACGATCCGATCTGCCGGTGCGAGATAGCGTAGCGGTCGCGTCGGCGCACGAGCAGCCAGAACCCGGCGAGCGCGGTCCAGAAGCCCGCGGAAATCCACGCGAACAGCACGGCAAAGAGCACGAGGATAGCGAGCTCGAGCGCTTGCCTCCCGTGGTACGGAAGCACGCGCGCCATGTAGTCGGTGGCGATGATCGTTTGCGTGACGATCAGTCCGCCGAGGACCCAGCGTCGGCGGGATGCATGATGCCGCCAACGCCGCCCCGGATCGCGCGCGGCGGCGGCGGTGTCGGGTGCGTCGATCTCGCCATCGTCATCGTCGTCGCCCGGCGCCGAGTTGCGCGCGCGCCGCGCGCTGCCGAGCCACCCGTGCGGCGCCATCGGGCTTCGCGCGAGCCGTGGTGTCGTTTCTAGCCGCTCGCGTCCCTGCAGGTCCCGTGTAACCGGCACCTGAGCGGGCGCACCCGGGGCGCCGACGGCAAGACGCAAGCGCGCGCCGATCGAGGCATGCGCGGCATTCACTGCCGTTGATGCATCGGGCGCGAGCGCCGCGTGGACACGGGCGAGTGCTCGTCCGACGCTTCCGCCATGCGCGAGCGCATCGGCAAAGACTACTGCGCGCCGCTCGCCTGCAAGCGGCAGACGGTTCAGGTAACGCAACAGCACGTCCGCCACCGCCGGCAGCGCGTTCAGTTGGTCGGGAGGATGTAGCTCCATGTTTCCGATAGCGTGGTCGCGCCGTTCTTCAGGAAAGCGCGCAGTTCACCCGGTCTCTTGTCGTCCTGGCGCCTTATGCGCACCGCGAGTCGCCAGCCGCCCGTCACTTCGTTGCGATATGCGTTTGCTTCGACGATGTCGATGTTCGAATCGGCCGTGACGACGCCTTGCACCGGCGTATCGGCCGGTAGCCTGCGCAACGCCTGTCCCTCGAAATCCACCATCAGCGCAATCGTATCGTCAGGCTTCCGCAAATAGCCGTGTCCGCGCCGCGTCTGCGACACGTAGGCGAGCGGCGGACGCATTTCGTTGTCCTTCTGCCATAACATCCGATACTCGATGTCGAGCGGTTCCTGCGGTGCCGGCGGGTTATCGGGCGAGAAGAATGCAACGATGTTGTCGTTCGTCTCGTCCGGCGTTGGAATCTGCACCAACTCAATGCGGCCCGCGCCCCATTTGCCCTTGGGCTCGATCCACACCGATGGCCGCGTCTCGTAGCGCGCCTCGAGATCTTCATACGAGGAAAAGCTGCGGTCGCGCTGTTGCAGGCCGAAGCCCTGCGGGTTCGCCACCGCGAACGACGTGACGAGCAGCCGCTTTGGATTCACGAGCGGTCGGAAGATCCACTCGCCCGTACCGTTTTGTATCGAAAGTCCATCGGAGTCGTGCACTTCGGGCCGGAAGTCGTCGATGCCGACGCGCTGATTTTCGCCGAAATAGTACATGCTCGTCAGCGCTGCGAGGCCGAGTTTGGGGACGTTCTGGCGCATATAGATTTGCGCGCGGACGTCGAGGACCGTGTCGAGCCCGGGCCTCAGCACGAATCCGTACGCGCCACTCGCACGTGGAGAGTCGAGTAGCGCGTAGAGACGCAATTCGCGCGCCTGCCCGTCGGGACGTTCGATCCAGAATTCGGTGAAGCGCGGAAACTCCTCGCCGGACATCAGTCCCGTGTCGATGGCGAGCCCGCGCGCCGACAACCCGTACCGCTGGCCGCGGCCGAGCGCGCGGAAATAGCTCGCACCGAGGAACACCAGCACTTCGTCCTTGTACCGCGGCGAATTGACGGAGTAGTGAACGCGAAAACCCGCATAACCGACGCCCCGTAACGCCTTCGGATCGAGATGATTTGCACCGTAGTCGAAGAGCTCGGGATCGAAGCGGATCTCGCGGATGCCCTCGGGACTGATTTCGTTCAGCCGCACCGGCTGGTTGTAGTACAGCCCTTGATGGAAGAACGTCAGTTCGAACGGCAGCTTCGACGATCGCCACCAGGCGCGATCGGGCTTGAAGCGGATGTCGCGATACTGATCGTACGTCAGTTCCTGCAATTCCTTCGGGAGGTTGACGTCCGCTTTCTTGTAGGAAGCAGCAGCGAGTTCGCGCGCGCGCTGCGCGACGTCGTCGAAACCGAAAGCCTCGCTGCGAGCCGGAAGCAGGAAAGCAGCAACCGCGAGCGCGATTGCACCCGCCGCCGTCGGCGAACAGTTCAGAAGCAGACGCGACCGCCGAAGTGGTGGCCGAAACCGCCCGCGCATATCGAGGGGCCCCAGTACGCGTACGGTCTTGGACCCCAGTAGGGCGCGGGATAGTAGTACGGGCCGTACGCCGGCGCAGGGCTGACGTACACGTCGCGTGGCGGGCGCGCATCGTAGTAATCGGCCGGAGCGTCTTCATCGCTCGGCGGATGCGCGGATGCGGACGCGATTTGTTGCGCGATCTGCCACTCGCGCCACTGCACGAGGCGTGTTGCCTCATCCGGCGTAATCTCGCCGCGCGCAACGCGTTCGTCGGTTTGGCGGCGATATGCGTCGACGCGCGCCTGCAGATCCTTTGATTGCTGTTGCGTCAATGCCGGCAAGGCCGGCGGCGTCGGTTGCGCGAAGGCGACGAGCGGCGCGGCCACCAACGCAACGGCGAGCCCCGAAAGTGCAATCAGATGTTTCATTGCATGCTCCTGGACGAAGCTGTCCTCATTTATCGGGACATTCGACCGTATGGGCCTGAGGCGGTTCGCGCCTGGCTGGCCGGGGGACGCGCGCATCATACATCGCGCAAACGCCGCTCGTCGGTCGTGTGCGGTGACGAGCATAGTTGATGTCAGCGCGCAACGAGGACCGCCCGTTATGGCATGGCGCGATGTTTGCGTTGACGAATCGCATGATTGAAGTCGTAGAAACAGACGTGCCGCGATGTACGAATTACAACTGGCCTGCGAATGCCGTTGAGCAGCGCAGGAAACGACCCACGGGTCCTGTACCGGGGAAACAAAAATGATCGCAGTCAATTCACGTCCGCTGTGGAAACGATTGCTCGTCGTTTGCGCGACGATGCTCTTCGGCGCCATTGCGTACGCGCAGGCGCCGTCGCCTGATTCGGACGATCCGCCGATCCGTGTCGGGCGCTTGTCGTACGTGAGCGGCCAGGTGAGCTTCGCGCCATCGGGCAACGACGAATGGGTGCAGGCGCAGGTCAATCGCCCGATCGTCACCGGCGACCAGCTGTGGGCCGACAACGCCGGGCGCGCCGAACTGACCATCGACAACAGCACGTGGTGGCTCGGCGAATACACGAGCGTCACCGTTTCGAACCTCGACGACCGGGTTGCGCAATTCCAGCTGCAGCAAGGCACGCTCGATTTTCGCGTTCGCCGCATATCGAGCGGAAACATCATCGAAGTCGACACGCCGAATCTTGCGTTCAGCGTGACGCGACCTGGCCAATATCGTGTCGTCGTCGATCCGCAGGACGGTGCGACGACGGTGATCGTGCGCTCCGGCGCAGCGGATGTCTATGGCGAGAATGCCTCCTACGCCGTCGCGAGCGGGCAGGCGTATCGCTTCTACGGCACCGATCTCCGCGACAGCGAGCTCGCGGCACTTCCTGCGCCGGACGCATTCGATCGCTTCGTCGCCGAACGCGACCGGCGCTATGACCGCGGCGTGTCTGCGCGCTACGTGTCGCCTGAAGTCGTCGGTTACGAAGACCTTGACACCTATGGATCGTGGTCCGTCGTTGCCACGTACGGCAACGTGTGGTTTCCGCGGGCAGTGCACACGGGGTGGGCGCCCTATCGCGAAGGTCACTGGGCGTGGATCGACCCGTGGGGATGGACGTGGGTCGACGACGAGCCCTGGGGATTCGCGCCGTTTCACTATGGCCGCTGGGCCTATTTCGATCGTGGATGGGGCTGGGTTCCCGGACCGCGGACCGTGCGTCCCGTGTACGCGCCCGCACTCGTGGCTTTCGTCGGAGGCGCGGGCTTCAGCATCGCGGTGTCGGCAGGCCCGGCGATCGGCTGGTTCCCGCTTGGCCCGCGCGAGGTCTATCGGCCGCCCTATCGCGTGAGCCGCAACTACTTCCAGCAGGTGAACGTCAGCAACACGGTCATCAATCAGGTCAACATCACGAACGTCTACAACAACTATCAGCGCGGGCAGAGCGTCGCGCAGGTCAACTA
>JBKPOL010000518.1:0-10128 GCA_046733075.1 Pseudomonadota bacterium
GCGCTGGCTCGGCGCCGTGCTGCTGCTTGCAGCGTTGGGTTTCGGCTATCAGCAGTGGCACGCGCTGCAGGAAGTACGCGAATTCGAGGAGCTCGACCTCCACCTGCTCGCGTCCGACCTCCCGATCGATGCCTATCTGGACCGGGGATTCCAGAATTGGCTTCGCACCACGTTCGACTACTGACGCTTGGTCTGGTCGTCCTCGCGCTGGCCGCATCCGGCGCGCAGGCCCAGATCACCCTCAAGTCGCCAGCGTGGAACGAACTGTCGGAACCCGACCGCAAGGTCCTGGCCCCCCTCGCGTCCGATTGGAACAACCTCGACGGCCAACGCAAGCAGAAATGGATGGGGCTCGCCAAGCGCTACCCGACGCTCGCTCCCGATGAGCAGCAGCGCATCCAGCGCCAGATGCAGGAGTGGTCCCGCCTCACACCCGACCAGCGCAACGCGGCGCGCGAACGCTACAAGTCGCTCAAGTCACTTCCGCCCGAGAAGAAGGACGAGGTAAGACAGAAGTGGCAGGAGTACCAAAGCCTGCCGCCCGACCAGAAGCGGGAATTGGCGGCCAAGCCCCCGCCACCACCCCGAGCGAGCGGCCGTCCCCCGCCCCAGCCACTGCGCACCCCGGCACCCGCACCCGCCGGCCAGTGAACGCGCCTGCATGGCGCAGGACGTCCAATTCCTATTGCCCGATGACGTGCCGGTGCTCCCGGCCCCCTTTGCCCGTCGTATCGCCGCCCTCCTCTACGAGGCGCTGCTGCTCCTCGCGATGGCCATCGTCGTCGGATTCGCCCTCCTGCCGATCATCTCGCCCGCAGCTCCTGGTCACACGTCCTTGCGCATCCCGTCGGTGTTCGGGCGCACGCTGCTCTCTTGTGTGCTCGTCGCCGGCGCCAGCCTCTACTACACGTGGTGCTGGAGCGATGGACGGCGAACGCTACCGCAAAAGACCTGGGGCCTCCTGATCGTGCGTGGCGACGGCAGCCCGGTAACACGAGGCGCCGCGCTGCTGCGGTACATCGCGGCGTGGATGGGACCGACGCTGGCATTGCTTGCGTACGTGGCGATGGCTCCCGACCGGAGGCGCTATGCCGCGGTGCTCCTTGCATTCAACTACGCGTGGGTTCTCGTCGATCGCGATCGTCAGTTCCTCCACGATCGGCTCGCAGGCACGCGCGTCGTGCGTCAAACGTAAGCCGATCGGCAGTCGAGGGATCAACACGCCAGTTGTCCTTCATTCGTTCACGATCGAAGGAACGGGGCTCGCGCAAGTCATGACCGTCATCACAAGTCGGAAGGACGACAAGAAACTCCTCGCGGACGCCTTTGCGGATGCGTCCCGTATCGTCGTGATCTCGTTATGCGCCGCGTGGTGCGACACCTGCAACGAGTTCCGCAGCAGCTACGAGGTCCTGGCGGAATCCCGTCCCGATGCGACCTTCGTCTGGCTCGACATCGAGGATGATGCGGATGGGGTCGGCGACGTCGACGTCGAGAACTTTCCGACGCTCGCGATATTTCGCGGCACGCAACCGTTGCACTTCGGCGTCTCGTTGCCGCATCCACCCTCGATCGGTCGCTTGATCGACGCGCTTGCCGCGCCGGGCCAGCCGCTCGCCAACGTGCCGGAGGCCGTCGAGCAGTTGCCGCGACGATTGCTCCCGAGTACCGCGTAGCGGTTGGCGAGTTCTTCAACGCCGCTGCGCGACGCGGTTTCGGCGAGAAGCCGCGCACAAGCTTCAGCGGCGCCGTGCAAGCGCCACGCCGATCGCGATCAGCACCATGCCCGCGATCGCGAGCACATCGAGACGTTCGCCGAAGAGCCCGAAGGCCATCAGTGCAGTAACCGGCGGCACGAGGTAAAAGAGGCGTGCGACATCGGCAGCGGCGCCATGTCGCAGCAACCAGTAGAGAAGACTGATGGCGCCGACCGAAAGCACGAGCACGGACCAACCGAGGGCGAACAGGAACTGCGGCGCAAACGCGATGGCTTGCGGCTCCGCCATCGCGACGATCGGCGCGTAGATGAGACTGCACGCGGCGAATTGAATGACGGCTCCGCTGCGTAGGTCGACCCTTCCACAATACTTCTTCTGATAGAGCGTGCCGACGCTGATGCCGATCAGTGCGACGAGCACCGCGACCAGGGCGGTCGCATCGCCGCCGAAGGCGATCTTGTGCCGCACGACGAAGTAGACGCCGGCAAGGCCCAGAACGAGACCCGTCCATTGCAGCCTGGTGATGCGCTCGCCAAGCCACGCACGTGCGAGGAAGACGGTCAGGATCGGCTGGAGGCCGACGAGCATCGCGCTCGTACCTGCGGGCATGCCGGCGGCGATCGAGACGAACACGCCGCCCAGGTAGATCCCGTGCACGAGCAATGCCGACACCGCGACGTGCAGCGCCTGTCTGACTGACCCGGGCCAGGGCGCGCGCGTCGCGAGCGTGACCGCGAGCATCAACACGGTCACGAGCGAGAAGCGCAGCAGCAGGAACTTGAGGGGCGGCGCGAACGGCAGCCCATACTTCGCCGAGATGAACCCGGTGCTCCACAGGACGACGAACAGTCCGGGCAGCAGCGGATTGGCGCGTGCGTTCAGACGCGCGACCCCGCGCGAACGCTCATCGAACGAACGCGCGCGGGATTGCAGGCGCACGAGTTCCACGCGCGTCGATTCCGCGTTCCACGTGCCGCAGCCTCGCAGTCACGCGCCGGGGCGCGTGCGCGTTTCGCCGTATCGCCTGACGCTGTCTACAATTTCCCGCTTCGCTTCTTCCGGTCCGACCCAGCCGGAAAGCCGCACCCATTTGCCCAACTCAAGGTCCTTGTAGTGCTCGAAGAAATGAACGATCTGCGCAAGCTGGATCTCAGGCAGATCGCGCGGGGTTTCTATCGCCCGATAGAGCGAAGAGAGCCGATCGACGGGCACGGCCAGCACCTTCGCATCGCCGCCGGCCTCGTCGTCCATCTTCAGCATGCCGATGGGACGGCAGCGGACGACGACGCCCGTGATGAGCGGGACCGGCGAGATCACGAGCACATCGCACGGATCGCCATCGTCGGACAGCGTCTGCGGAATGTAGCCGTAGTTGCACGGATAGTGCATCGCGGTCGACATGAATCTGTCGACGAATACCGCGCCCGTTTCCTTGTCGACCTCGTACTTGATCGGCTCGCCGTGCATCGGGATCTCGATCACGACGTTGCAGTCATTCGGAACGTCGGCGCCAGCAGGGACGCGGTCGAGGCTCATGTCGTGGGCAGAGAACAGGGCACCGGGGACCGGCGATTATACCGAGCGGCGGGTGATGACGAGCGTTGCGAAACGCGCCCGCCTCGCTGAAGTTACCGGTGCCGCAGACGGTATGATCCGTCCATGAATGGAACGCGAACGAAAGCGGCCATCGAATCGCTGCATCCCTACCCCACGATCGTCGATCAGGTGTACCGGACGATCCTCGATGCCATCTGCGACGGCCGCCTCGAGCCCGGCGAGCGGCTGACGCAGGAATCGGTCGCGCAAAAGCTTTCCGTCTCTCGCCAGCCTGTCGGCCAGGCGCTGTTGCTGCTCAAGCAGCAGAAATTCGTCAGCGAGGCCGGTCGCCGTGGACTGATGGTCGCGCCGCTCGATCGCGACTTCATGCGCTCGATCTACGAGCTTCGCCTCGGGATCGAGCCGCTCGCCGCGGCGCTTGCTGCCCGTCGCGCGAACGCCGAAG
Source organism: Pseudomonadota bacterium (assembly GCA_046733075.1). Lineage (GTDB taxonomy): Bacteria > Pseudomonadota > Gammaproteobacteria > Burkholderiales > Casimicrobiaceae > VBCG01. The sequence continues at coordinate 3,721 of JBKPOL010000518.1, forward strand.
ACATCGCCCGTGGCGAACGAATGATTGCGGCGGGCAAGGACGCCATTGCGCACAATTCCATCGCTGAACTGATCGCCGCGGACATGGAGTTCCATATGTACATCTACGATCTGTCGGGCAACCGGCTGTTCGTGGACCTGATGCGCGAGCTCTGGAATCACCTGCGGCGCGCGATGCGCGAAGTGCTCCAGCATCGCGACTATCGGAAGGCAATCTGGGTCGAGCACGAGCAGATCGTCCGCGCAATCGCGCACCACGATCCTGAAGCGGCTGCATCGCTCGTCCGCGCGCATCTGCAGCAGGCGGCCGTCAACGTGCAGGTCGCGCTGCCCGATACGCGGATCGCCTCGGCCTAGGAACGGTTCCCTGGCCTTCAGCGCTGCCGTTGCTTCAGCAGCGAAGCGCGCGACAACGACTATTCGCGTTGCCGGTCCCGCCGGTATTCGGTGGAGTACGTAACGTAAATGTCACGGGCGCGCGCAAATTCCGCGCGCTCGGCCGGCTTCAACTCGCGAAACGCCCGCGCGGGACGTCCAGCCCAGATCCAGCCCGCCGGCACCACGGTCCCCGGTTCCACCCACGCTCCGGCCCCGATGCAAGCGCCGCGCTCGACGACGACGCGGTCACCGACGCGCGAGCCCATGCCGATCAGCGCGTCGTCGTCGATTCTTGCCGACCCGAGCTCCACATTGTGACCGATCGTCACGCCCACGCCGAGCACCAGATCGCCTCGACTGCGGTCGGTCGCGAGAATCGAATTGTCCTGCACGTTCGTGCGCGCACCGATGACGATCCGGCCGTCCCCTGCGCAGACTGCACACCCAAAGAACACGCTGGCATCGTCGGCAATCTCGACGTCGCCCGCGACGATCGCGGTGGGCGCGACGTAGGCGTGCGCGACGCGCGGCGAACGGCCGTGCAGCGCACGCAGCGGTCCCTCTCCCTTCGGCAACGCACCGACGACGCGCTCCCACGCCGGCAGCTTCGCCGATGCGAGCACGCTCGGCACGCGCCCGCTCCGTAATTGCAGCGCGAGCGCGCGAACTTCGTCAGCGCCGATCTCCTTCACCGGCTTCGCCGGATGTCCCGAATAGAGGAATCCGCCGGGCAGCACCTTGCGTGGCGGAACGACGCTGTCCCCGGCGATCAGCGCGTACGCTCCGACGCTCGCGCCGTCCATCACGATCGACGACTCGCCGACGACGACGCCATCTCCGAGCGTGCATGCGTGAACGATTCCGTAACGCGCGACGCTGACGTCGTTGCCGATGACGGTACCGAGGATCTGATCCGCGATGTGTACGGTGGCGTGGTCGGCGAGCCAGACGTTCGCGCCGATGCCGATGTTTTCGCCGTCCGCCCTCACCGTCGCGTAGTCCGCGAGCGAGGGGCCGGCGCCAACGACCGAGCGGCCGATCAGTGCGCCTCGTTCGGCGATGTTGACGTCACCAACGACGTTTGGATGGTGGTGCAGGTAGTCGAGAATCATCGGTCGAGCCTAGAAGACAGGATTCTCACGATAGGTGCCCCAAAGCGTCTTCAGCTTCTCGACGATGTCGCCCATGGTTGCGCCCGCCGCCACGAGCTCGATCGTGATGGGCATGATGTTTTCCTTTTCGTTCCTGGCGACGGCGATCAACTGCTCGAGCATCGCGTCGACCTTGGCGTTGTCGCGCTCGCGGCGCACGCGGTTGAGGCGCGCGATCTGCCGCTCGGCGGTGGAGGAGTCGTAGGGGTGAAGCTCGATGTCGAACTTCTCCTCCGGATCCACATACAGGTTGACTCCGATGACGGGCTTCTTCCCATCCGCCTTCTTGAGCGCGGTGTCGTAGGCGAAATCCGCGATGCGGCGCTGAAACCAGCCCTCCTGGGTCAGCTTCATCGTTCCCCCGTTGCGCTCGACCTCGTCCACGACGTCGAAGATCGCGTGCTCGTACTGGGTTGTGAGGTTCTCGACGAAGTAGGATCCGCCGATGGGATCGACGACGTTCGTCACGCCGCTTTCCAGCGCCACGATCTGCTGCGTGCGGAGCGCGATCTTCATCGCCTCCTCGGTCGGGATCGCGAATGCCTCGTCCATCCCGTTCGTGTGCAGGCTCTGCGCGCCACCGAGAACGGCGGCGAGCGCCTGGAGTCCCGTCCGCACCACGTTGATCTGGTACTGTGGCTTGGTGAGCGACGCGGCCGCCGTCTGGCAATGAAAGCGCAGCCGCATCGATTCGGGATTCTTCGCGCCGAACCGCTCGCGCATGATCTTGGCGTAGACGCGTCTGACCGCGCGGAACTTCGCGATCTCCTCGAAGAAGTCCGACTGGCAGACGTAGAAGAAGGCGAGGCGCGGCGCGAACTCGTCGACCTGCATGCCCGTCTTCATCACCTCTTCGACGTAGGTGATGAGGTTGCACATCGTGAACGCGACCTCGTCGAGCGGCGACCCGCCCGCCTCGGAGATGTGATAACCCGAGATGTTGATCGGGTTGTACCGCTTCATGTTCCGCGCGCAATACGTGATGCAGTCGCGCACGATGCGCACGGACGGCGCGACCGGAAACGCCCATTCCTTCTGTGCCTGGTATTCCTTCAGTATGTCGGCCTGGATCGTTCCGGACAGCTTGTCGAGGTCATAGCCCTTCTTCTGCGCGAGCGCGACGTACATTGCGAGCAGGATCCACGCGCTCGGGTTGATCGTCATCGACACCGAGATCTTTTCGAGATCGATGCCGTCGAACAGGTGCTCCATGTCGGCAAGCGTATCGATCGCCACGCCTTCGCGGCCGACTTCGCCTTCGCTCATCGGATGGTCACTGTCGTAGCCCATCAAAGTCGGCATGTCGAAGTCGGTGGAAAGACCGGTCTGTCCCTGCGCGATCAGATATTTGAAGCGCTGGTTCGTATCCTCGGCGGTGCCAAAGCCGGCGATCTGCCGCATCGTCCACAAGCGCCCGCGGTACATCGTCGGATACGGACCGCGCGTGAACGGATACTGTCCGGGCAACCCGATATCCTCGAGCGGCGTATCGGCGACGTCGAGCGGCGTATAGGTGCGCTTCACCGGGAAGCCGCCGGTCGTCGCGAATTCCGTCGCACGCTCCGGCGCACGCTTCAGGAAGTTCGCGACTTCGTTCTTCTCCCATGCATCGACCTTCGTGGCCAACGCCTCGCGGGTGCGTGAGTCGAGCCCGTCGGCTCGCGTCGTGAAATCGTTCATGTCCCTCCTCCAATGTTCAATTGGCGCAGCAATGCGCGGGCCGCCGCGTTGGGCGACGTGGTTCGCGCGCGGAGCTGCTCGAGCAATGCAGACAGCTTCCCGTCTCGATGCCGGACGAATTGCTCGCGCAGGATCGCTTCGCCGGAAGCAAGCAGCCGGCGCTCGGCGATCGCCGCGCGACGGCGTTCGATGTCCCCCGTCCGCTCCAACGCGGCGCGATGCTCGTCGATCGCAGCGAGAAGCGACGCGACGCCTTCGTCGCGAATCGAGCTCGTTGCGATCACGGGCGGCCTCCAGGCGCCGCCCGCGGGCGTAACCTCGGCCGCAAAGTGCGCCGTATCGAGCTTGGTGAGACCAAGCGCCAGCATGTTCTTGAGATCGGCGATGGTCTTGTTCGCGTCCGGCCTGTCGCACTTGCTGACGGCGTGGATGTCCGCAATTTCCAGAATGCCCGCCTTGATCGCCTGAATGTCGTCGCCGAGGCCGGGCGCGGAGACGACGACGGTCGTGTGCGCGGCGCGAGCGACCTCGACCTCGTCCTGACCGACGCCGACCGTTTCGATGACGACGATGTCGAAGCCTGCGGCGTCGAGCACGTCGACTGCCTCGAGCGTCCCTTGGGCGAGTCCGCCGAGCGCGCCGCGCGTGGCCATGCTGCGGACGAACACGCCGGGATCGCCGCCGAGTTCACTCATGCGGATCCGATCACCGAGAATGGCACCCCCCGAGAACGGACTGGAGGGATCGACGGCGACGATCGCGATCTTGCGGCCGCTCCTTCGCACGGCCGCCGCGAGCTTCGCGACGAGCGTCGATTTGCCGCTGCCCGGCACGCCGGTGATGCCGACGACGTGCGCGCGACCGGCGTGCGCGAACATCGCGTCGAGCGTCTCGCGCGCCTCGGCCACAGCTGATTCCGCGCGCGTCAGGAGGCGTGCGACCGCGCGGGTCTCGCCCGCCAGCACGCGCGGCGCGAGATCGGAGGAAGGGATGTACGCCATCTCAGGCGGCTCCCGCTTCCCCCAGCCGCGCATTCATGTCGCGGAATACCTCGCGGTCGTCGACGACGCGGCGCGCCTTGAAGTCGGTACGCGGGAACGTGCCCGGCGCCACGATCTCGATCTTCGACCGCAGCCCGAGCATCTTCTGCAGGCGCTTGCCTGCTTCGTCACGAAGCGCCGCATGAGCGTGCGTTCCTTGCGCGTGCTGGTCTGAAGCGATCTCGATCCGGATCACGAGTTCGTCCATGGCGCCATCGCGCGTGATCACGATGCGATGTTCACCGCCATACCCCGGCAGCTGGTTCAGCACGGCGTCCACTTCGCTCGGATAGACGTTCTCGCCGCGGATCGTGAACATGTCGTCGATCCGGCCGAAGATTCCATGGGGCAGGCGCGGATACGTGCGGCCGCATGGCGTCGGTCCCTCTTCCCACAGCGTGAGATCTCCCGAAGCCAGCCTGATCATCGGCTGGGACGTGCGCTCCAAGTGCGTGTACACCGGTGTTCCGCGCTGACCATACGGTACGCGGCGGAACGTCTGCGGATCGCAGACTTCGGTGTAGACAATGTCCTGCCAGCAAAGCATGCCGTCCGTTTGCGCGGTGCCGCTCACGTGCATGAACGGCGTCATTTCGGCCATGGAGCCGCAGTCGATGACGCGCGCCCCATAGGCATCGACGAGGCGGTCGCGAACGCCAGGCACGGAGGCGCCCGGCTCGCCCGAGAAGAACATCGTCTTCAATCCGAATGCGCGCGGATCGTAGCCCTCGTCGCGCGCCACTTCCGCGAGATGCAGTGCGAAGGATGGCGTCGCGTAGAGCGCGGCGGGCTTTGCGAGATCGAGCCACATCGCGGCGCGCGCCGTCATCCCGGGCGCGCCCGCGCCAAACGGAAATGCCTTCGCGCGCAAGCGCTCGGCGCCCGACAGCGCACCCCATGACCCCATATACAGGCTGAAGATCGCGGCGACGAAGACGATGTCGCCGGGTCGAATTCCCATGCCCCACATGATTCGGGCATGCGCGTTGGCGATCGACTCCCAGTCCGCGCGTCCGATGGCGAACGCAGTCGGCCGACCGGTCGTGCCCGACGTTCCGTGAATGTGATGGACGTCGTGCTCGTCGATGCAGAGGTAATCGCCGAAGGGCGGCAGGCGCGTCTGCGAGTCGCGGAGGTCCTTCTTCGTGATGACCGGCACCTTAGCCGCGAAATCCTCAAGCGAACGCAAATGCTCCGGATGAAATCCCGCTTCGTCCCACTTGCGTCGATAGAACGGCGACCGATCCCACGCGTAGCGCGTGAGCGTCTGAAGCCGGCCGAGAACCGCCTGGTCGCGCTTGGCAGGCGCCATCGTCTCGCGCTGTGGAAACCAATGACGAGCGTCCGGTGACGGCAGGTAGTCTCCGTCGAAACGAGGGGGAAACGACCACTGTTCCATGATCGGCATCACGTATTGGACGTCGTAGCGGGCATCAGTTATCGGGTCTCGGATGTAGCGCTCGGCATCAGGTATTAGGTATGGGATGTCTGTCGGGATCGGGTATCGGACGTCGTGACCAACATCAGGTCAGGTATCGGATGTCGTGTCAGGCATCCGGTGTCAGCTATGGGATGTCTATCAGGCATCGGCTTTCGGCCTCGGGAAAGGGACGCGAGCCGGCGTGGTTCGCATCGAAGGCGCGGACGACCGAAGTCAGCGGGCCCCGCGCTCGGCCACGACGCGCCTGATCATGTCGACGATCGCGGCGGGAGGCGTGTCCTGCAGCAGGACGTCCTTGACGCCAATCTCCTTCAGCCGGGCGAGGTCTTCATCCGGTATGACGCCTCCACCCACGACCAGGATGTCGTCGGCGCCGCGCTCCTTCAGCAGCGAAACGAGCCGTGGAAACACCGTCATGTGCGCGCCGGACAGAATGCTCACTCCGATGACGTCGACATCCTCCTGCACGGCGGCGTCCACCACCTCTTCCGGCGTCCGGTGCAGGCCCGTATAGATGACGTCCATGCCCGCGTCCCGGAGGGTACGCGCGACGATCTTGACGCCACGGTCATGCCCGTCGAGACCGACTTTGGCGACGATCACTCGGATCGGTTGCGACTGTTCCACGGTTTTTTTCTCCTTGATTGACCGCCCCCAAGATTACCTCTGATTCGTAGGACCGTTCTGCATACCGTATACCGTATTCCACGGTGTGCTTC
>JBKPOL010000519.1:0-2557 GCA_046733075.1 Pseudomonadota bacterium
GGCTCACGCTGCCGCTCGCGGTCGTCGCGACGTTCATCGCGCTGAACGCCTTCGGGTTCACGCTCAACTTCCTCACGCTGATGGCGCTGTCGCTGACGATCGGGCTCCTGATCGACGATGCGATCGTCGTGCGCGAGAACATCGTCCGTCATCTGGCGATGGGCAAGGACCACGCTACGGCGGCGCGGGAGGGCACCGACGAGATCGGTTTGGCCGTGATGGCAACGACATTCGCGATCGTCGCGGTGTTCGTTCCGATCGCCTTCATGAGCGGACTGATCGGGCGGTTCTTCTTCCAGTTCGGCGTTGCGGTCGCCGTGGCGGTGCTCGTCTCGCTTTTCGTGAGCTTTACGCTCGACCCGATGCTTTCGTCCGTATGGCCGGACCCGCCGGGTTCGCGCTTCGCCCGCGTGCCGTGGCTCGACCGGACGATGGACCGCGTCGAGCAAGGCATCGACTGGATGCATCAGGTTTACGCGCGGGTGCTCGCGTGGTCGCTGTCGCATCGCAGGTCGGTGATCGCGATCGCCGTGTGCACTTTTGGCGCGAGCTTTGCGATCGTTCCGCTCGTCGGCACCGAATTCATTCCGGAAGTCGACCAGGGTTTCATCTCACTGCGGCTCAATACGCCCGTCGGATCGAGCCTCGAATATTCGAATGGCAAGGTGCTCGAAGCCGAGGAAACGCTCAAGCAGTTTCCGGAGATCGCGCTCGCGATGACGACCGTCGGCACCGAGGACGGCCGCAACTACTCGCGCATCAACCTGAAGCTCGTCAATGCAAGAGACCGCAACCGCTCGCAGAAGGAGCTCGAGCGTGCGATACGCGCGGCGCTGAAGCCGATTCCCGGTATCGAGATCGCATTCGGATTCGACCGGGCGATCTGGTTCAACCTGCTCGGGCCCGATCCGGACACGCTTCGCAAGCTCTCGGCGCAATTCGCCGCGGAGGTCGCGAGGGTTCCCGGCATCGCCGACCTCGAGACGTCCGACAAAGCCGCGAATCCGGCACTGTCGATTCGTCTCAACAACGATGCCGCGTCCGACCTCGGGGTGACCGTGCAACAGGTGGGCGCCACGATTCGCCCGCTGATCGCCGGCGACACGATCAGCTATTGGCTAGGTCCGGACGGTCAGAATTACGAGGTCAACGTGCAACTGTCCAAGGACCGGCGCCAGCTCGCGTCCGATCTCGGCAACCTCTACCTCACGACGAACAAGCGCGGACCCGACGGACAGATGCGCATGGTGCCGCTGCGGCAGGTGGCGGACCTCGTCGAATCGACGAGCCCGCGGATCGTCAAGCGGCAGGACCTGCAGCGACGCGTCGGGATCTACGCCCACGTCGAAGGACGGCCCGCAGGTGATGTCGGCAAGGACGCGCAGAAGATCGCGAGCGAGATGACGCTGCCGCCCGGCTACCGCCTGCAGGCGGCGGGCCAGCAGCAGGACATGCAGGAATCGTTTCAGGCGGCCACCGCGGCGCTCGGGCTCGCGATCATCTTCATCTATCTGATCCTGGCGTCGCAGTTCGCGAGCTTCACGCAGCCGCTCGCGATCATGGCGTCGCTGCCGTTCTCGCTGATCGGCGTGTTCCTCGCGCTGCTCCTCACCGGCACGACGCTCAACATCTTTTCGATCATCGGCTTCATCATGCTGATGGGCCTCGTGACGAAGAACGCGATCCTGCTCGTCGATTTCACCAATCGTTCCCGGCGTGCGGGTGCGTCGCTCGCCGATTCGCTCTCGTCGGCGGGGCAGGTGCGGCTGCGGCCGATCCTCATGACCACGGCGGCAATGATCGGCGGTATGCTGCCGCTTGCGCTCGGCCTCGGCGACGGGGGCGAGCAGCAGGCGCCGATGGGACGCGCGATCATCGGCGGCGTCATCACGTCGACGCTGCTGACGCTCGTCGTCGTGCCCGTTATCTACACGTACCTTGATGCCTGGTCGCAGCGCCGCAAGGCACGGAAGGCACAGCGCAGCGCCCCGCTGACGCCCGTCGGCAGGGGTGCCGATGATTGACGCCTGACCCTTCGGCATTCTGGAAGAGGTTCTCCACTATCATGCCCGCGTGGAGATCGACCGATGACCTTCCGGCTGCCTGCGCTTGCGTGCGTGATCGCGGTGCTGGCCGCTTGCAGCAAGGAGCCATCGGCGGGCTTCCCCGGATACGTCGAAGGCGAGTACGTGCGCGTGGGGGCCCCGCTTGCGGGCACGCTGCTGAAGCTCTCGGTCGAGCGCGGCGCGGAGGTGCAACGCGATGCGCCGCTCTTCGTTCTCGAGAGCGAGCAGGAACAGGCCGCGCGGGCCGAGGCGGAAGCGCGCGTGCGCCTGGCGCAGGCAACGCTCGCCAACCTCGAGAAGGGTCGCCGCCCGCAGGAGGTCGCGGCGGTGCGCGCGCAACTCGCGCAGGCCCAGGCGTCGTTGCGGCAGAGCGAGGCGGATCTTGCGCGGACCGAAAAACTCGTCGCGGACAAGTTTCTTGCACCGCAGAAGCGCGACGAGGTACTCGCCGCGCGCGATCGCGACCGTGCGCGCGTCGCCGAACTGACCCA
>JBKPOL010000520.1:0-8406 GCA_046733075.1 Pseudomonadota bacterium
CACCATCGCGACGCGCGTCGTGCCGCAACCGCAGGCTGCGTTGCCGCCCGTCATCGTATCGCCGCGCGCGCCCGCGGATGCGCCGAGAGTCGTGCGCCGGAGAAACGTCAGGCCGGTCGTGGCGGAGCCATTCGCCAACGCCGATCTTTCCGCGCGACCCCCGCGGCGCTGGGTGACTCCCGCGCTGCTCGCGTTGATCGGCGCCGGCTTCGCGATCGCGCTTGGATCGCATCTGAGAGAGGACCTGCCCGAGATCCAGGGCGCTGCGGAAAGCGCCGCGCGCGCGGTTCGTCAGGCAATTGCAAGCTGGGAGGCGCAGCGTTCGGCGACGCAAGCGCGATCGAGCGAACAGCCGTCCGGCGGGGAACGTCGGCGCCCGCTCGCGCAACCGGGGCCCGAATCCACGCCGGTGCAGCAATCGCAGGCCGCAAGCGCGCCACCGGTGCAGCAATCACAAGCCGCAAGCGCGCCACCGGTGCAGCAATCACAGGTCGCAAGCACGCCGCCCCTGCAGCAATCACAGGCCGCAAGCACGCCGCCCCTGCAGCAATCACAGGCCGCAAGCGTGCCACCGGTGCAGCAATCACAAGCCGCAAGCGCGCCGCCGCAGCAATCACAAGGCGCAAGCACGCCGCCCCTGCAGCAACCACAGGCTGCGAGCATTCCGCCGGCGCAGCAAACACAAGCCGCAAGCGCGCCACCTGTGCAGCCACCACATGCTGCAACGGTGGCACCCGTGCAGCAACCACAAGCCGCAAGTGCGCCATCAGTGAAACCAGCACACACTGCGAGCGTGCCGCCGCCGCAGCAACTGCAGGCCGCGGAGACGTCTCGCGCCCGACCTTCGCCAAGGACACGCGCTGCGTCGTCAACCGAACGCGCAAGTGCTACAGGTGCGGCCAAGGTCGCCGCAACGCCCTCGCGCAAGCAGATCGCGCGTGCCAGCCCGCCACCGCGCCTCCCGGAGACCGCGCCGGCCGTGCGCGTTGCGGTCACGGCGCCACAGGGCGACAAACACGAGGGCGCGAGCGGCAACGTGCAGACCGCTTGGCCGCCCTCGACCCGGCCCGACAGCACCCTTGTTGATACGCGCACGGGTGGCGCTCTCGCGCAATCGACCACCCAGGCGAACGCGTTTGACGGTGGCGCGCCAAGGGGCGACAACGTGACGACCGGGCCCCCAGCCCCGCAGGAAGGGCAGTCCGGTATCACTGTGACGAGCGCGGCGGGAGAACGGATGACGGCCGGCAGTCTCGCATCCAGCGAACCGCGCGATACATCGGCGAATGTCAGCGGTAGCCGGGCTTCTTCTCGCGATGCGGCCCATTCGCAGCGCCCTCCGCGCGAGGGCTTTCTCACGTCGCTTCTCAATCTTGCAAAGCGCGGCGGCCGGGCGGCGCCGATCGAAGAGCGCGCGCCTGCGGGGGCCCGTGTCGCCGCTGTGCCAGCCGAAGTCAAGCGAACGGCAGACGCATCGCCCCCGCCGCCGCGGACAGTGCCGCCCGCCGAGGCTCCGCTACAAGCGAAAACGGTCGTGGCTGCGGAAGTCGTCGTGCCATCAGGTCCCGGATCCTCTCCGACATTCGAAAATGCCGCAGCGCGGGCGCCGGTCAGCGCACCTTCGGCGGTGCCTGGGTATGCAGAACAGCCGGACGGTCTTTCCGACCGAGGCGCGGAAATGGAAGGCCGTGCGGGGGAGTTTGCAAGACGAGGCCGGATCGCGGTCGCGAACGTCGTATCGGGGGCAACCGTCCAGGTGGAGACCGAAATCGCACGCGTGCTTGCGCGGGCCGCAGCGTCGTATCGTGCCGAGGAACAACAATGGATCGTCGATGCCGCGCGCAGGAACTGGGGTCGCAACGCGCTTCCCGTCGCTTTCAGCACGAGCGTCTCACGTGAGACTGCGGCGGCGCTAAAGGACGAAGCCCGGCGCGCATTCTGGGCGCAGCGCGATCAGGATCGCGCGCTCGACCTGCATCTCCAGGCATTCGGCGCCGACGGGTCCGATGCGGAGGTCGCCGGCAATCTCGCGTCGCTCTATCTGCGCGCCCGGCCTTCGCAGCCGCATGCCGCACGCCAGCTGGCGATGCACGCAATCGCGCTTACGAGCGCGCAAGCGCGTGCGCCGAGGGTTCAGGATTGGGGCACGTTTGCCGTGGCGAGCGCGCTCCTCGGTCGCGACGACGACGCCACGCATGCGCTCTTCGTGGCTGCAGCGCTTGCGAGCAATCTGGGCAGTACGTGCAAGACGGCGCTCGGCGCCGTCACGACCTACGGCGATCGAATGCGCGTTCCCGTCGAATCCATGCTGCTGCGCATCCACGAGCAGGGCCGCGATCGCGAGTCGCCCTATTGCAGTTTCCCGCCCCGCTGGAGCTACGTGGCTCGGTTTTATTGAGCGCGCGTCGGAGCGCAGCGGTCATTATTGTCGTGGGAAAAAAATTCCGACGACGCTGGAAAACTGCACGACCGTTGACCGAGTGAATTTCTCTAATATACTGAATCGCTGCAGTTTCTTGCTTGGTACGCTCCTTGCGCCCCGGGATTTGAACAAGGAGGTACCGTGCACCAACGATGGGCGCACTCGCATGCATCGCGCTTACCTGGCAAAACGCCTGCGCGCCTTCACCGGCCCCCGTCTTTGCGGGCGCTTGGTTTTACTGCGGCGCTGATTGCCGGATCGCTCGGCGCGGGAAACGCATTCGCGCAAGACGCGAACGAGGCGGGCAACTGGACGATGCCCGCCAGGGACTATCAGAACACGCGCTTCAGCCCGCTCGATCAGATCAACGCGTCGAACGTTCGCACGCTGACCCTCGCGTGGACATTTTCCACCGGCGTGCTGCGCGGTCACGAGGCAGCGCCGATCGTCGCGGACAACACGCTCTATATCGTCACGCCGTACCCGAACCTCGTGTATGCGCTCGACCTTGCACAACCGGGCGCGCCGGTGAAATGGAAGTTCTCTCCCAATCCGGTTTCGTCGTCTCAAGGGGTGGCGTGTTGCGATCTGGTGAACCGGGGCGCCATCTGGTCGAACGGTCGCCTCTTCTTCAATACGCTCGACAACCAGACGTTCGCGCTCGATGCGCGCACGGGAACCGAGGTGTGGCGCACGCGACTCGGCGACATCAAGCAGGGCGAGACCATGACGATGGCTCCGCTCGTCGTCAAGGACCGGGTGCTGGTCGGCAACAGCGGCGGTGAATTCGGCGTTCGCGGATGGCTGACCGCGCTCGATGCCGCGACGGGCAAGATCGTCTGGCGCGCATTCAGCACGGGACCCGACAACGACGTGTTGATCGGCGACCAGTTCCATCCGTTCTATCCGTCTGATCGCGGGAAGGATCTCGGCAAGAGCACGTGGCCCGGGGAGGCGTGGAAGATCGGAGGCGGCACCGTATGGGGGTTCCTCTCGTACGACCCGACGCTCGATCTCGTCTACTACGGCACGGCGAATCCGGGGCCGTGGAATCCGAGCCAGCGGCCCGGGGACAACAAATGGACGTCCGGCATCTTCGCCCGCGAACCGGCGTCGGGACAGGCGCGCTGGTTCTACCAACTGAGCCCGCACGATCTGCACGACTATGACGCCGTCAACGAGAACATCCTCGTGGACGTGTCCTTCAAGGGCACGACGCGCCATGCGCTCGTGCACCCGGACCGCAACGGCTACGTGTACGTGATGGATCGGCAAACCGGAGAGGTGCTGTCCGCGAGCGCGTTCGTTCCGATCACGACGTCGACCTCCGTCGACCTTTCGACCGGACGCTTGCGCTATGCCCCCGAGAAGGACCCGCAGCCGGGACAGACGGTGCGCGACATCTGTCCCGCATCACCGGGTGCGAAGGACTGGCAACCGGCCGCGTACTCGCCGCGCACGCATCTTGTTTACATTCCGCATCAGAACATTTGCCAGGATGCGGAGACCGCCCAGACGAGCTATATCGCCGGTACGCCCTACGTCGGCGCAACGCTGCGGATGAAGCCGGGACCCGGCGGGAAGCGCGGCCGCGTGACGGCATGGGATCCCGCCGCAGCCAAGCCCGCGTGGACGCTCGACGAGGACCTGCCGGTGTGGAGCGGGGCGCTTGCAACCGCCGGAGACGTGGTGTTCTACGGCACGATGGACGGCTGGTTCAAGGCGGTCGACGCAAAAACCGGCGGGCTCCTGTGGCAATTCAAGACCGGCTCGGGAATCGTCGGCCAGCCCATTTCGTACCGGGGTCCCGACGGCAAGCAATACATCGCAATCCTTTCGGGCGTCGGCGGATGGGCGGGGACGATCGTCGCCAACGACATCGATACGCGCGACAAGACTGCGTCGACCGGCTGGGCGAACGTCGTGCCGGATTTGAAGCAGAAGACACAGAAGGGCGGCATGCTTTATGTCTTCGCGCTGCCGTGATGGTCGATTCCGTGCGCTTGCGTGCGCAGTGCTTGGGGTGCTCCTGGCAACAACCGCGGGTGCCCGCTCGCTCCGCGTGTGCGCGGATCCGGACAACTTGCCCTATTCCGATGTCGCGGAGCGCGGCTTCGAGAACCGGCTCGCGCGCCTGATCGCCAAGGATCTCGACGCCGATCTATCGTATTACTGGTTGCCGCAATGGCGCGGATTCACGCGCAAGACACTTCTCGAAGGCAATTGCGACGTCATCCCAGGCGTTCCGGTCGACTCCGCGAACGTGCGGGTGACGAAACCGTACTATCGCGGCGCTTACGCGCTCGTGTTTCGCGCGGATCGGGTGCCGGGCTTGAGCGGCCTCGACGACGCACGTTTGCGCACGCTGCGCATCGGCTTGCCGCTCGTCGGCATTGACGCGGCTCCTACACCGGCAGGACGCGCACTTGCCCGCCGCGCCATCTACGACAACGTCGTCGGCTTCCCCGTCGTCGGCGAGAGGCCGGCCGCGGAACGGATGTTCGCGGCCCTCGCAAGCGATGACATCGACGTGGCCGTCGTGTGGTCGCCGCAAGCCGGGTACTACATGGCGCGCGAGCACCTGCCGCTGTCGATTGTCCTGCTCGAGCCAGAGGAACGGGATCCGCGCTTCGAGTTCGCGATTGCGATGGCCGTGCGGCCGGACGACGCGGCGCTCCAGCATGCACTGGATGCTTCGCTTGCACGATTGCAGCCACAGATCGAAGCCGTACTCCACGAATATGGCGTCGTGCAGCATGACCACGACGTCACGCTCGGACGGCAGCGATGAGCACGACGGCTTCATTGTCGGCGAACCGTCCTCGGCGGGCGAGCGACTCCCTGAGCGGTGTCGTCACCGTCGCCGGTATGCTCATGCTCGCCACGATTGCCGGGTGCCAGCGCGAATCTCGGCATTTCGAGCCGACGGCGGGACCGGGCATCACACCACCGATGGTACGGATGAGCGAGCTGCAGCCCGCGCAGGGCAACCCGCAGCAAAGCATCGGGCCGCACTACGAAGTGAATGCCTATTCGCTCGCCGAAGGCAAGCGGCTCTTCGAGTGGTACAACTGCAACGGTTGCCATGCAAACGGCGGCGGCGGCATCGGCCCCGCATTGATGGACAACGTGTGGATCTACGGTGCGGAGCCGGAGAACATCTACGCGACGATCGTGCAGGGACGGCCCAATGGGATGCCGTCCTTCGGCGGTCACATTCCCGACGAGCAGGTGTGGCAGCTCGTTGCCTACGTGCGGTCGATGAGCGGGCTCGTGCCGCAGGACGCCGCGACGAGCCGCAACGACGACATCCAGTCGAAGAAGAGCGAGAACCGCACGGATCCCGAGCATCCGGTGCCCGCGGCGACGCCTTCGTCCTCGGAGCGCTCGCAGTGAGGATTGCCGCGGCGCTGTTTTCACCGTATGCCATCGCATCGCCGATGCAGGATGTGCTGCAGCCGGCGGGGCCGCAGGCGGGGCACATACACGCGTTATGGCTCCTGATGCTCGGCGTGTGTTCGATCGTGCTGATCGCCATCACGGTCGCCATGCTGCTCGCAGTGCGTCGTGCTTCGCGCGGCGACGAGTCGACGCCTGGCGACGCGGCCGCGCTCTCACGTGACGAGCACCGCATTCATCGCGCCGTCGGCATCTCTGTTTGTTTGTCGATCGCCGGACTCCTGCTTCTCTTCGGCGCGTCGGTCATCACGGACCGGGCGCTCGCCCAGCTGCCGCTGAACGACGGCGTGCACATTCGCCTTGTCGGGCACCAGTGGTGGTGGGAGGCCACGTACGACGATCCGCAGGCCGCGAACATCTTTTCAACCGCGAACGAGTTGCACGTTCCAGTCGGTCGCCCCGTCGTGCTGACGCTCGACGCGGACGACGTCATCCACAGTTTCTGGGTGCCCAATCTCCACGGCAAGAAGGATCTGATCCCCGGTCGCACGGCGACGTTCGCGTTTCGCGCGGACACGCCCGGGACGTACCGCGGGCAGTGCGCCGAGTACTGCGGCTATCAGCACGCGAACATGGCGCTGCTGGTGATCGCGGAGCCGTCGGACCGCTACGAGCAATGGGTGACGCGCTCGCGTGCAAGTGCGCCGCAGCCTGCGGACGAAACGACGAAGCGCGGGCAGCAGGTCTTCATGCAGTCGACGTGCGCGATGTGCCACGCGATTACCGGCACCAATGCCAACGCCAAGCGTGCGCCTGATCTGACGCGGGTTGCATCGCGCGAGACGCTCGCCGCGGGAGCGATCAGGAACAACCCCACCGCGCTCACGGCATGGATCGCGGATCCGCAGGCAATCAAGCCGGGAGCGCACATGCCCGCGAATGCATTGGCGCCAAGCGACATGGAGGCGCTCGTTGCGTATCTCGAGACACTGAAGTGAGCACAAGCGACTGCGCGCGTGGCGGTCCAGCGCCTCCCATGAAATGCACTGATGTCGCGATGAATACTCGCGCGAGCATCCGATGAACGGTCCGACGATCGCCGGCACATTGCCTGCGGGCGCCCATAGTGGCCCGGGCAGCGACCGAGCGGCTGCATTCGATGCCGTACGTTACGGCGCATGGGCGGACAAGCCGGGAATACTCGGCTGGCTGTCCACGGTCGATCACAAGCGCGTGGGGCGCCGATTCATCGCGACCGGCTTTGCCTTCTTCGTGCTCGGTGGAATCCTCGCCGGCCTGATGCGCCTGCAGCTTGCGCGCCCGGAAAGCACGCTGATCGGGCCCGATCTGTACAACCAGCTCTTCACGGTGCACGGCACGACGATGATGTTCGTGTTCGCGGTGCCGATCATGCAGGCGATGGGTGTGTATTTCGTGCCGCTGATGCTCGGCGCGCGCAACATCGCGTTCCCGCGAATGAACGCGTATGCATACTGGGTCTACCTGTTCGGCGGAGCGATGCTCTACGTCGCACTGGTGCTGAACATCGGCCCCGACGCCGGATGGTTCAGCTACACGCCGCTCGCGGGTCCTGAGTATGGCGTCGGCAAGCGCAGCGATTTCTGGGCGCAGCTCATCACGTTCACCGAGGTGTCGGGACTGCTCGTGTCGATCGAGATCATCACGACGGTGTTCAAGCTGCGCGCGCCCGGCATGACGCTGAACCGGATGCCGCTTTTCGTGTGGGCGATGCTCGTCACGTCGTTCATGATCATTTTCGCAATGCCCGCCGTGATGATGGCGAGCACATCGCTGATCCTCGATCGCCTGGTCGGGACGCACTTCTACAACCATGCCGAGGGCGGCGACGCGCTTCTCTGGCAGCACCTCTTCTGGTTCTTTGGACATCCGGAGGTCTACTTCATCTTCCTGCCGGGCCTGGGCTTCGTCTCGATGATCGTCGGCGCATTCGCGAAGCGCCCCGTGTATGGCTACGTCGCGATCGTGCTGTCGCTGATCGCAACCGGGTTCCTGTCGTTCGGACTCTGGGTGCATCACATGTTCGCGACGAATGTTCCCGAGCTCGGCAAGAGCTTCTTCACGGCCGCAAGCATGGTGATCGCGATACCAACCGCGACACAGATCTTCTGCTGGATCGCGACGCTGTGGACTGGACGGCTCGTTCTGCGCACGCCGCTGTACTTCGTCCTCGGCTTCTTCTTCATCCTCGTGCTCGGCGGATTGACGGGCATCATGCTGTCCGCGGTACCGCTCGATCTGCAGATCCACGACACTTTCTTCGTCGTCGCGCATCTGCACTATGTGCTGATCGGCGGTGCCGTCTTTCCGCTCTTCGGCGCTTTCTACTATTGGTTTCCGAAGGTGACGGGCCGGATGCTCGACGAGACGCTCGGCAAGTGGAACTTCTGGCTGTTCTTCATCGGCTTCAACGTCGCCTTCTTCCCGATGCACATCCTCGGGTTCGAGGGGATGCCGCGGCGCGTCTACACCTACCCGTCCAGCCTGCACCTGGACGGCTACAACCTCACGTCGTCGATCGGCGCCTACGTGCTGGCCCTCGGCTT
>JBKPOL010000521.1:0-6139 GCA_046733075.1 Pseudomonadota bacterium
TCCCTGTTCGAGCCCGGCAACTCGATTGCGTCCGCCCTTGCGAACGAGTTCAACGAGGCCGCCGATCCCGTGCACCGCGGCGCGCTGATTGGCCTCGGCCTCGTCCTGTTCGTGCTGACGTTCATCGTGCTCGCAGCGTCACGCTTGCTCATCGCCAGGCTTTCTCGCGCAGAAGGCAAGCAAACGTGATGGGCGGGCCAACCATCGTCCTTGCATGAGCTCCTCCCAACGTTACCGGCGTCGGCTCTTCGTCAATCGCTTCAATCTCGCGATGTCGCTTGCGGCGATGGCGTTCGGCATGCTCTTCCTGTTCTGGATTCTGGCGGTCCTCGTCGCGAACGGCTTTGCGGCGCTCTCGCCGGCATTGTTCACGCAAATGACGCCCCCGCCCGGGTCGAGCGGCGGCCTGCTGAACGCGATCGTGGGCAGCGTGATGATCGTGGGGACGGCCACCCTCGTCAGCACACCCATCGGCATTCTTGCCGGCATTTACCTGGCCGAGTTCGGTCGCGCCGGCTGGCTTGCCAACGCGACGCGCTTCATCAACGACATCCTATTGTCGGCGCCATCGATCATCCTCGGTCTGTTCATCTACACGGTGTATGTGCTGAATGCCGAGCACTTCTCCGGCTGGGCAGGGTCGATGGCACTGGCTCTGATTGCGATCCCCGTGGTCGTCAGGACCACCGAGAACATGCTTCGCCTGGTGCCGAGCAGCATGCGCGAGGCCGCCGTCGCGCTCGGCGCGCCCATGTGGAAGGTGATCCTCATGGTGACGTTGAAAGCGGCTCGCGGAGGCGTCGTTACCGGCGTGCTGCTCGCCGTTGCGCGCATGTCGGGCGAGACGGCGCCGCTGCTCTTCACGGCGCTCAACAATCAATTCTGGAGCGCGGACATGAACGGTCCCATTGCAAACCTGCCGGTCGTCATCTTCCAGTTTGCAATGAGTCCCTTCGATGACTGGAAATCGCTTGCATGGGCGGGCGCGCTGCTGATCACGCTTGCCGTGCTCGCGCTCAATGTTCTTGCCCGCACCGTATTCCGCCAAGCCGCGGTACGCTGACTGCCTAACATGATTCGAGCGACTGCATGATCGTCAGAATTCAATGCTGAATCCCACGGCCGTTCGACCAGGCGCTTATCCGACGCAAGCGGCGCAGCACCCGCCGGCGCCGAAGATGTCGATACGCAAACTCGATTTCTTCTACGGCGACTTCCGCGCGTTGAAGGACGTCAACTTCGACATCGGCGAGCGGGAGGTGACCGCGTTCATCGGGCCCTCGGGGTGCGGCAAATCGACGCTGCTCCGTACGCTGAACCGGATGTATTCGCTCTACCCGAACCAGCGGGCCACCGGCGAGATCCGCTTCAACGGATCGAACATCCTCGACGCGGGGACCGACCTCAATCTGCTGCGCGCCAAGGTCGGCATGGTTTTCCAGAAGCCGACACCGTTTCCGATGTCGATCTACGACAACATCGCGTTCGGCGTACGGCTCTACGAGCGTTTGTCGGCACGCATGATGGAGGAGCGTGTCGAATGGGCGCTCACCAAGGCCGCGATGTGGAACGAAGTCAAGGACAAGCTGCGGCAGTCGGGCATGGCGCTGTCCGGTGGACAGCAGCAGCGGTTGTGCATCGCGCGTGCCGTCTCGGTGCGGCCCGAAGTTCTTCTGCTCGACGAGCCGACGTCCGCGCTCGATCCCATCTCGACTGCGCGCATCTAGGAGCTCATCTCCGAGCTCAAGGCCGACTACACGATTGCGATCGTCACGCACAACATGCAGCAGGCGGCGCGCGTGTCCGACAAGACCGCCTACATGTATCTCGGCGAGCTGATGGAATTCGGCGCGACCGACCAGATCTTCCTCAAACCATCCCGGAAAGAGACCGAGGACTACATCACCGGCCGATTCGGCTAGGCGACATCGTCATGAGTGATCACACGAACAAGCAGTTCGATGCGGAGATGGAGGGCATCCGCTCGGGTGTCCTGTCGATGGGCGGCATCGTCGAACAGCAGCTGACGCGGGCGATCGACGCCCTCGAGAAGGAAGACGACGCCCGGCGGATCGACGCGGTAGGGGAGGACGAAGCGGCCATCAACCAGCTGCAAATCACGATGGACCAGCAATGTGCACAGATCATCGCGCGGCGCCAGCCAACGGCCGTCGATCTGCGGATGGTGCTGACGGTCACCAAGATCGTCAACGACCTGGAGCGCATCGGCGACGAAGTGAAGAAGATCGCATATAAGGCGGCGCAGGCCCGCGGCAACGACCGCCTCGCCCGGGTGCGCTACTACGATGCGGCCAAGGCACTCGAGCATGCGATGACGATGCTCCGCCTCGCCCTCGATGCCTTTGCACGCCTGGACGTCGTCGCCGCGGCCGAAGTGATCAACCTCGATGCTCAGATCGATGCGGCGTTCGCGTCGATCCTGCGTCAGCTGATCAGCTACATGATGGAAGACCCGCGGACGATCACGGCCGCGCTCGAGATCGTGTTCATTGCGAAGTCCATCGAGCGGGTCGGCGACCACGCGAAGAACATCGCGGAGGCCGTCGTGCAAGTCGTGAAGGGCAAGGACGTCCGGCACGCATCGGCTGCAGAGATACGCGCCGAGGTCGCGGAGCCGTGAGCACGGCCGCGTGATGACCCCTACGATCCTCGTCGTCGAGGACGAGCCGGCGATTCGGGAGTTGCTGAAAGTGAATCTCGAAGATGCCGGCTACGAAGTCCGGGAGGCCGAGGATGCGGAGGCAGCGCGGAGTGTGCTCAATCAAGTGCTGCCGGACCTTCTGCTCCTCGACTGGATGCTTCCCGGGCAGTCGGGACTCGCGCTTGCGCGCCAACTGCGCGGCACTACGCGCACACGCGACCTCCCGATCATCATGCTGACCGCACGGAGCGACGAGGCGGACAAGGTGGCCGGTCTCGAGGCTTGGGTCGACGACTACGTCACCAAGCCATTCAGCCCGCGGGAGTTGAAGGCGCGCATCAAGGCGGTGTTGCGGCGACGCGCGCCGGAAGCTGCGCAGGAAACGCTCGAAGCCGGCGCGCTTCGACTGGATCCGGTTGCACACCGCGTGGTGGCTTCCGGGCAGGAAGTCGCAATCGGTCCGACAGAATTTCGACTGCTGCAATTCCTGATGGCGCGCCCCGATCGGGTGCACAGTCGAGCACAGCTGCTCGACATGGTATGGGGCGATCACGTGTACATCGAGGAACGTACGATCGACGTGCACATCCGGCGCCTGCGGGTGGCGCTCGCGCCGCACGGTTACGACGGCATGATCGAAACAGTGCGCGGCAGCGGTTACCGTTTCGCCGCGAACAGACCCTAGGCATGGATCCCGTTGTTCGACAGGGCCTCGTTGCGCCGGGCATCGTCGTGGCCCTCGGCGCGGTTGCCTGGGGTATCGGCGGAAGCGTTGCGGCACTCCTCGTCGTTACGGCGGGTGCCGGTGCAATCATCGCGTTTCACTTGTGGTACCTGAAGCGGATCACGCAGTGGGCGAACGGTGCGTACGATGCCCAGGTGCCCGAAGGACATCGCGAATGGGCGGAGCTTCTCGCCGCTATCTATCGCCGCATGCGCGTCCGGCGCGCCTATGAGCGCGATTTGCGCCAGGTCATCGAGCGCTTCCGACAGGCCGCCTCCGCCGTTCCTGACGGCATCGTCGTGCTCGACGCGGCGAATCGCATCGACTGGGCGAACGAACGCGCGATTGCGCAGCTCGGGCTCGACCTCCGCCACGACCGGGGGCAGCCGATCGTCAATCTCGTGCGACAGCCGGAATTCCTGCGCTATGTCGAGGCTGGCGACTATGCGACGTCGATCGTCGTTCCGTCGAATCGCGATTCGAGTCGCCGGCTGGCGCTGCAGCTCGTACCCTTCGCCGCCGACCAGAAGCTGCTGATGTCGCGCGACGTCACGGAACTGGAAGCCGTTGCGCGCATGCGCCGCGACTTCATCGCGAACGTGTCGCATGAGCTCAAGACGCCGCTGACGGTGATCAGCGGCTTCGTCGAGACGTTGCGTGACCTCGACATCGATGACCGTCAGCGCGCGCGGTTCCTGCAGCTCATGGACGAACAGGCGCGCAACATGCAGCGCCTCGTCGCCGATCTACTGACGTTATCGGCGCTCGAGAGCGACCAGAATCCCGTGCACGAGGAACGCTTCGCCGTCGTGCCGCTCCTGCTCGCGCTGTCCGCCGACGCGAAGGCGCTGTCGAAGGGCCAACACGATATCGCGCTCGACATCGGCGAGGCGGCGACCATCTTCGGCAGTCGCGACGAGCTTGCGAGCGCGTTCGGCAATCTCGTCAGCAACGCCGTCCGGTATACGCCGGCGAAGGGGACGATCACCCTTGCGTGGCACGTGGATTCCGACGGCACCGCGCGCTTTGGCGTCACGGACACGGGCATCGGCATTGCGCCCGAGTACGTTCCGCGACTGACGGAGCGCTTTTATCGCGTCGATCGCAGCCGCTCCCGCGCAACCGGCGGAACAGGACTCGGACTCGCGATCGTCAAGCACGTGCTGCTGCGCCACCAGGCCGAACTCGAGATCGCAAGCGAACGCGGGAAAGGAAGCACGTTCGCGGTTCGATTGCCGGCTCGTCGCGTCGAGCGCGCGCCCGTCGACGAGGACCTAACGTCCGCGGCGGGCGAGCCTGCGGAGCGCGGGAAGGGCAGCGAGCGACGGGACAGTTACCAGTAGCGAAGCGCGGCGCGAAACAACGTCATGAGCTCGCCGTGACCAACATCGATCGGCGCGTTCTTGATGACGCGGTACTGCGGCTCCGCGCCGCGTGCGAGCGCATCCACATCCGATTCGCCGAAGCCGAGCGCCGATAACCCATTGGGCATGCGGGTTGCGCGCATCAGCTCGACGATGCGTCCCGCGAGCACTTCCCCGGCATCGTCCGGCGTGGCGCCGTTGACGGATGCTCCAAGCGCGTGCGCGCATCGCAGATGCCGCTCCGGATGCGCGACAGCGGTATTCCGCCACACCGAAGGATTGTTCAGCACGACCGCCATGCCGTGGGGCACGAGCGTCTTGCCGGTCGGATAGCCGTCGACATGCCAGTTTTTGGCGAGTCCCGATACGGCGTACGACAACCCATGCGGTAGGTGACATCCGGCCGCGTTGAACGCGATCCCTGCCAGCATCGCGGCGTACATCATCTCCGTACGAGCCTCGACGTCGGACGCGTCGTCAACGGCGCGCACCAGGAATTGCCCGACGCCTTGCAGCGCCTGCGCGGCGAGCGCGTCCGAAAACGGATTGGCGCCTTGCGACACGGGACGACGTATTCCGCGGGCGGGATTGAGCCGGCGAGGATAAAGGCGCGCGGTGACCGCTTCGAGCGCATGGCTCATGCAATCGAAGCCGGTGGCTGCAACGACGTTGGACGGAAGCGTGCGCGTGACGTCGGGATCGACGAGCGCAACGTCCGGAATCAACCGCCGCGAGATGATCCCGGTCTTCGCATTGAGCGATGTGAGCGTGAAGATCGAGATGCCGGTCGTTTCCGATCCGGTCCCGGAGGTCGTCGGACAGGCGATGTGGGGCTTCAACCTGCCGGGAACGCGCTGGCCTGCGCCGATCGGCGCATTCACGTAAGTCATGAAGTCGGCGGGCTGGCTTGCGTAGAGGTTTGCCGCCTTGCAGGTGTCGATGACCGATCCGCCGCCGACCGACACGTACCCGTCGATGTTCGCGTCGCGCGCAAAGCGAGCGGCGTCCTGCAGCGAGGCATCAGTCGGCTCGATCACGACCTCATCGTATAGGACATGATCGATTCCCGCCGCGGTCAAAGACGTCTTGACCTTCGCGACGTGCTCGCCGTTGGCCAGGTTTCGATCGGTGAAGAGCGCGACACGGCGAAGGCCAAGTTCGGCCGCGTTGTCGCCCGCTTCCGCAAGGGCGCCGGAGCCGAACGTGAACGTGGGCATCCCGAGCGTGAAGCCGCGATCGCTTCCCTCCAGGGCGGCGAAGTCGGCGTGACAGCAAGCCATGGTCGGTTCCTATTCTCTACGATCGCGAGCCTATCACCCGGCCGGATGCGATGGGATGCGGCGGCGGGCCAGGATCGCGGGTTGCCGTGCCTCGTGATACCGCCACCTC
>JBKPOL010000522.1:0-9190 GCA_046733075.1 Pseudomonadota bacterium
GCTCGGACGCGAATTGACCGATTCCGCCGCCGTAATACGACGCGGCCGCAGAGAACCCGTCGAGGCGCGACGCGGCGAGCCACGTCACGGTGCCGCCCCAGCAGTAGCCGACGATGCCGACCTTGCCGCTGTCGTGGAGCGCAAGCTTCGCAGCGTCCACATCGGCGAGTGCCTGGTCGAAGCTCACTTCGCCGCGGATCTTGCGTCCTTCGGCGATGTCGGCATCCGTATAGCCAAGTTCGATGCCGGGACGCACGCGATCGAAGAGCGCCGGCGCGATGACGTGATAGCCATCCGCCGCATAACCGTCGGCGACGCCTCGAATATGCGCATTGACGCCGAAGATTTCCTGCACGACCACCAGAGCGCCGCGCGCGGCGCCCCCCGGCATTGCCTCGTACGCCGCGAGCCGGTGACCGTCGTGCGCGGTGAGATTGCGTGTGCGTCCCATGTTCGTTGCTCCTCGTTCTGCGTTCTGTCCTACGGTGGCTTCAGTCCATGGCCGATGGCCCGTGCTTGCCGCTTGGGCGATCGTCGGGATCATTATGCGCAACCATCCCTCGACGTGAAGCATCGGATTACACCGAGCGTCACTGTCGCCCTCGCGTTCCTCGGCGCGTCATCAGCCATGCAGGCCGCCGAAATCCACAAATGCGCAGCAGTAAACGGCGTCGCGTACCAGACGGCTCCCTGCGCGCCAGGTGAGCGCGAATTGGCGATGGCTACGCCGCTGTCGACCCCCGGATCGGGGGACTCCGGATCCGCGGACGCCGATCACGTACCCGGTAGGGCCGGCGGATCCCTTCGAGATTCTGCCCGAAGTGCGACGGCGGCATCCGCCGCTGACGTACGCTGGCTACCGTTTCGGCCCCGCATGATCGCAGCGGGCATGACCGATGACGAAGTACTGAACGCGCCCAATGGCGGCGTTCCGAACCGCATCGACCGCGCGCGCGATGGACACACTTGGCGTGAACTCTGGGTCTACCAGACGCGCGGCGGCGTTCGGGAGCTGCAGTTCGTCAACGGGCGGCTGACAAACATCATCGACGAGGAAGCGCGCGCCACCACGCTGCGGCTAGCCCTCTTGAGGCAGTAGGCGCAAGCGCCGCGCTGCCGGCGCGGCGCACGGCATGCGCCTACTTGCGCTGGATCTTGGACACCGCGGCGAGCAGTGGCGCTGCCTTCGCACTCTTGTACTTCTTGCGGATCAGGATGTCCGGCGGCAGCACGTTCTGCGCGCCGTAGAACTGGCCGTTCCAATCGCTATTCGCGTGAACGACCGTGCCGTCGAGGTTCACGCCACCGTAGATTCCCTTCGATCGCGTGAACGACACGAGGTCCGCCGTCACGGTCGACTTCGCTCCGGCGCCCACGGGACCCGCGGCAATGCTCGCATCTCCGCCGACCTTGAATGTCGTGGCCATCAGTGAGTTGAGGCCCTTCTCGGTCATGACGACGATGACGGCTTCCGAGACTTCGACGCCCGCCTGGAAGCCGACACTCGCGGTCGCGAGATCGTAGAACGCAGGACCGACCCATGTATTGCCGCTTCGCGCGACGAGGACGCCCTGGCCGCCCGAGCCGCCGAAGATGAAGCCCACCTTGACAATCTGCGGCACAATCAAAAGCGCCTTGGCACGCCCGATGTTGTCGTGGATCCATGTCTGGGCGGGATCGCGCAGGAAATTGTTGAGCGTCGTCTGCGCGTCGGCGACGAGCTTCTGCGGATTGGTGGTCTGGGCCGCCGCGGGCGCGACAAGGCAGAGCGCGGAGGACACCAATAGGACTGCGCGCAAGAATTGCGCGATCGAGCAGGTTGCCATGAATTCCTCCCCTGGGAAAACGTCCGAGACAATAGCAGATTCCGGGAGGCCTCCATGCATTCAGCGATCGACCTTAGCGATGTCGGCAGGAGATTCTGCGATCTCGTCATGAAAGGCGGCATCACGTCGGGTGTCGTGTTTCCCAGCGCAGTGGCGCGCCTTTCGCGCCAATACCGGTTCCGCAATATCGGAGGAACATCGGCCGGGGCCATTGCGGCGGCAGCGACCGCGGCCGCCGAATTCCGGCGTTCAACCGACGCGCTACATGCCGATTACGCATTCACGCGTCTCGGCGAACTCGCCCGGTATCTGGGCGAGCGCCCCGACGGCAAGAGCTCGCGACTCTTTCGCCTTTTCCGCCCGGAGCCTGCGACGCAACGCCATTTCGCCATACTCGCCGCCATGCTGAATCGCGGCGGGCCGGTCGAGCGCGCATTGCATGGCGCAGGGGCGGCGGTTCGTTACTTTCCATTCGCGGCAATCGTTGGCACAGCACCGGGAGCAATACTGATCGCCGCGAGCAGCGGCACGAACCTGCTGCAGGTCGTGGCGATCATGGTTGCGGCGCTCTTCATCGTGCTCGGCGCAGCGACTTCTGCATCCTTCGCGGCCGCGGCTTCGCTCGTCCGTACGCTTCCGAAGCAGGACTTCGGTCTCGCACGAGGCCACGCGCCGAACGCGGGCACCGGCGATCAGGCCGCCCTGACCGATTGGCTCCACGTGTACTTGCAGGATCTCGCGGGCAAGGCTCTCGATGCGCCGCTGACCTTCGGTGATCTCGACGGCGTCGTGCTCGACGAGCAGGCCGGCATCCGCGGCATCAACCTGCAGATGATGACGACGGCGCTCACGATGGGGCGTCCCTTTTCGCTGCCGTTTGCCACCGAACAGTTCTACTACGACGCCGACGAGGTTCGCGGCTATTTCCCACACGAGATCGTCGATTGGATGATCGCGCATCCGGGAGCGCGCACGAACGCCAACCGTGCGCGCGATGAAGCGATGCTCGCCTTCGGGTACCTGCCACTGCCGACGCGCGATACGCTGCCCGTCATTGTTGCGGTTCGGCTGAGCCTGTCGTTCCCGTTCCTCCTGTCCGGCGTTCCGCTGTATCGCTATGCGTGGGAAAGCACGCAGGGCGCCGAACATGAGAAAGTTGAGGTGGAAGCGGCAGACCCGAACGCGCAGTCGACCAATGCACGAAGCGACTCCCGGGATCCGATCGATCCTGCGAGCGCGCCGCGCACCGAGCGCTTCATTGCAGCCAACGTACGCAAGGTCCTGTTCAGCGACGGGGGCATCTGCAGCAACTTCCCGGTCCATCTCTTCGACGCCGTCCTTCCCGGCTGGCCGACGTTCGGCATCAACCTGCGCGACGACCTGCCCCCGGACGCGAGCGACGGTGATCGTGCTTACCTTCCCGATCGCGGCAGATCGCTCGCGCCCGAGGAATATGACATCGGGTGGAAGGGAAATGGCGCCGTCCTCTCGTTCGCGGCCGCCATCATTCGCACGATGCAGAACTGGCGCGACAACCTGCAGCGCGCCGCACCGGGATTCCGGGACCGCGTCGTGACGGTTCGTCACAAGACCGAGGAGGGTGGGTTGAATCTCGACATGGCGGCGCGCGACATCAGGGCCATGGCGGAATCGGGCGATCTTGCCGCGCGCAAGCTGATCGACGCATTCGGCCGACCGGACACGCTCGACGACGACGGCTTCACCTATCATCGTTGGGTACGCGTGCGGTCGCTGCTCGCCGTCACGCAACGCGTGCTGCGGGAAATTCACGACGGCGTCACGGTGCTCGAGAACCATCCGCCCTATCCCGACCTGTTGCGCGATGCCCCGTTCTACGTGGGTGCAAGCTACCGGCTTTCTGAAAACGCGCGCACGGCTGCGGCGCAGCTCCTCGACACGCTCGATCGGCTGCAGCACGACCTCGCTGCCGCCCACGTCGAGTACGCCCGAACGGCGCCCCGGCCGGAAGTCGAGTTGCGCATACAACCCGTGTGGTAGCGACCCAGGTTCTGCTGGCGGCTCAGGCTCCGCGTCGTCACGCCTTGCCAGGCTTTCGGGAGAGGTGCACTCCCAACACGTCTCGTAACCCGTTATCATCTGCGCGCGGTTGACGATCGGGCAGAAGAATGAAACGGGTGGTGTGGGGCGTGCTCAGCACGGCGAAGATCGGGCGAGAGCGCGTGCTGCCTGGCATGAGGAAGAGCGGTCTCATCGAGATCCGCGCAATCGCCTCGCGGGATGGTGAGCGCGCGCGACAGGTCGCCTCCGCACTCGGCATTGCCAAGGCGTATGACACGTACGACGCGATGCTCGCGGACGGTGAGATTGAGGCTGTCTACAATCCGCTGCCGAATCATCTCCACGTTCCCATGACGTTGCGCGCGGCGGCCGCGGGCAAGCACGTGCTATGCGAGAAACCGATCGCGCTGACGGCACACGAGGCGTCGCAGCTTCGCGAGGTCGCGAGTCGCGTCCACATCGCCGAAGCATTCATGGTGCGCTTCCACCCGCAGTGGCTTCGCGCGCGCGACCTCGTGCGCGAAGCGCGAATCGGCGAGCTGCGCGTCGTCCAGATGTTCTTCGGCTATAACAATGTCGACCCGGCGAACGTGCGCAATCGCGCGGACATCGGCGGCGGCGGTCTCTACGACATCGGCTGTTACGCGGTCGTCGCGGGACGTTTCTTCATGGAAGCGGAACCGACACGTGCGATTGCGCTCGTCGATCGCGACCCGCGCTTCGGCACCGATCGTCTCACGAGCGGCCTGCTCGATTTCGGCGAGGGTCGTCGGCTGGACTTCACCGTGTCGACGCA
This sequence comes from Pseudomonadota bacterium, assembly GCA_046733075.1. Lineage (GTDB taxonomy): Bacteria > Pseudomonadota > Gammaproteobacteria > Burkholderiales > Casimicrobiaceae > VBCG01. The sequence goes on from JBKPOL010000522.1 coordinate 4,663, forward strand.
GATCGCACCGCACCAGCGCCTCGTGTTGTGCGGGCTTCGCGGCAGGATCGAATTGCCGATCCCGGTGAACGCGCCCCAAGGAGCCGCCACGCGCATCCGCATCGACGACGGCGCGTCACTCGATGGCTCCACCGGCATCGATGAGACGTTGCCAGAGAGCGATCAGTACCAGCTGCAGGGGGAGGCGTTCTCGCGCGCGGTGCGGGGGGAGACCGCGCTGCCTTATGGCATCGACGATGCGATCGCCAACATGCACGTCATCGATGCACTGTTTCGTTCGGAAAAGAGCGGCCAGTTCGAAACGGTCGCACGCGGGTGATCGGGAACCATGTGAAGAATGTCCTCATGTCGTGCGCGCTTCGCGTTGTCGTCGCGCTGTGTGTCGTCGCGACGGCCGCGACGACGAGCGGGGCAGCGGAGTTCGTCAGTGAAATTGCGCATGTTCCCGTCAGGAACGAAGGCGGCTCGGGCCGCGACGTTCAAATGGTGACCGGCGTGTTTCGTCCTGCGGGGGACGGTCCGTTTCCGGTCATCATCTACTCGCACGGGCGTTCGGGCCGAGCGGAGGATCGCAACCGTACACGCGTGCCCGACATTCGCAGTCATGTCCGTTACTGGCTCGACAAGGGCTTCGCCGTCATCACGCCGATACGACCGGGATATGGGCAGACAGGCGACGTCGACCGCGAGGGATCCGGCGTGCGTTACGACGTCTTCGGCAACTGCTGGGGACCGCCCGACTTTCGGCACGCGGCGACGGCGGCGAGGAACGCCATACTGGCCGCGCTTGCATGGACCCGACAGCAGTCGTGGGCGGATGCCGGTCGGGTCGTCCTCGTCGGTACGTCCATGGGAGGCTTGGCTTCCGTCGCAACGGCCGCGGCTAATCCGAAGGGCGTCGTCGGATACATCAACTTCGCCGGCGGCACCGGCGGCGACGGAGGACGCGCGCCGGGTCACAGCTGCGGCTCCGAGGAGATGACTTCGCTGATGTCCGCCTACGGCAAGACAACCGACGTGCCGAACCTCTGGCTCTATGCAGTCAACGACCTCTATTGGGGCCCGCAGTGGCCGCGCACGTGGCACGACGCCTTTGCGCTCGGCGGCAGTCCCACGCAGTTCGTGATGACGGAGGCCGTACCCAACAGCGATGGCCATGCGTTGCTCGCGCGGGGTGCCGGTTTGTGGGGCCCCTACGTCGATCGCTTCCTCGACTCGGTCGTGTTCGCGAGCGGCGCCATTGCTCACGAGACGCGGAGCGCCCGATAGCAAAGGGGAGGCCGCCTTCCTCCATTGTGGGAACTCGCCGACAGACACACGGCTCAGACGTCGAGACAATTGAGCCTCGGACCCCTTGTCCCGGTCCGCGACGAAGTGCATACCGAGCCCCGTGCCATTTCCGCAAGTTCCGGAAGCGATCGAGCGCGCACCGCGCGCAGCGATGGGCCGTTGCTCGTCCCCGGCCGAAATTGCTGGCGCATCGAGCGGGCCGAGCGCCTGGCGTTTCTCGTCGATGGCGAAGCGTACTTCGGCGCGGTGCGCTCCGCGCTACGCGAGGCGCAACGTTCCATCCTGATTCTCGGCTGGGACATCGACAGCCGAATGCGTCTCGTGCCGGACGGCGCGAATGACGGTTTCCCAGAACCGCTCGGTGAGTTCCTCAACGCTCTGGTTGCAATGCGCCGCGATCTGCATGGTTACGTGCTGTCGTGGGACTTCGCGATGCTCTATGCGATGGAGCGGGAATGGCTGCCGATCTACAAGCTCGAATGGCGCACGCATCGGCGTCTCAAGTTCCGTCTCGACGCCAAGCATCCCGTGGGCGCGTCGCACCATCAAAAGGTCATCGTCATCGATGACACGGTCGCCTTCGTAAGCGGCTACGACCTGACTCGCTGCCGGTGGGATACGAGCGAGCACAAACACAACGATCGGCGCCGCGTCGATCATCGCGGCGTACCTTATCCGCCGTTCCACGACGTCGGCGTAGTTGTCACGGGTGACTGCGCGCGCGCGCTCGGCGATCTCGCCCGCGATCGCTGGCGCCGAGCAACGGGCGAGGATGTGGAGCCCGAACGCCACGCGCAGGTGGAGGCAAGCGATCACGCGTGGCCCCACGGCCTGGAGCCGGATGCGCGTGAAGTGGACGTTGCGATCTCGCGGACCGAGCCCGCGTACGACGGCCGAGCCGGCGTGTTCGAGGTGCGCGCATTGCACCTCGATGCGATTGCCTCCGCGCGCCGCCATCTCTTCGCCGAGAACCAGTACTTCACGTCCCGCACGATCGCCGAGGCTTTCGCCGCGCGCCTTGCACGCAACGACGCGCCGGAAATCGCCGTCGTATCGCCGTACATGCAGAGCGGATGGCTGGAAATCTCGACGATGGGAGTGTTGCGCGCACGCATTCACGCGCAACTCCGCGCCACCGACCGCCTCGATCGCTACCGTCTATATTGTCCGACGCTATCGTGGCTGGCGCACTCGGACGGCTGCCTGAATGTGCACAGCAAGGTGCTGATCGTCGACGATGCGCTGCTCTCCGTCGGCTCCTCCAATTTGTCCGATCGCTCGCTCGCGATCGACACCGAATGCAACCTGGCGATCGAAGCGCGCGGCGACCCGCGTCTTGCGGCGCTCATCGCGGGGCTGCGCGAGCGCCTTCTTGCCGAGCACCTGGGCTGCACGACCGAAGCAGTGAAGAAGGCGATGGCGCGCGAGGGCAGCCTGCATCGCGCGATCGCCTCGCTGAAACGGGACGGCCAACGCACACTGAATGCAGTCGAGCCGAACGCGGACCCTGCGCTCGACGCGATCGTCCCGGACCGCCATGTGTTCGATCCCGAGCAGCCGCTCGACCCCGAACTGATCGTCGCCGACCTCGTGCCCCAGGACGATGCCCGCAATGGCACGCGCACGCGGCTCGTGGGTATTGCCCTCGGCATCCTCATGCTTGCGGGAATGGCGCTGGCGTGGCGCTTCACGCCGCTTCGCGAATGGCTCGCGTTCGACCGCCTGATCGAATTGGGCATGGCGCTCCGGGAGCATCCATGGGCCCCGCTCGCGGTGCTGCTCGCGTTCCTCGCGGGCGGTCTGGTCGCTTTCCCGCTGCTCGTGCTGATTGCGGCCACGGCGCTCGTTTTCGGCCCCGTCACCGGACCCGTGTATGCACTGGCCGGCGCCACGGCAAGCGCGGCGCTTACGTTTGCGATCGGCCGCAAGCTCGGGCGTGAAACGGTGCGCAGGCTGGCCGGGCAGCGGGTCAACGACCTGTCGCGCCGCCTCGCGAAGCGCGGGCTCATCGCCGTCGCCTTCGTGCGCATGGTGCCCGTTGCGCCGTTCACCGTCGTCAACGTCGTCGCCGGCGCATCCCACATCCGGTGGAGCGATTTCATGCTCGGCACGATCATCGGACTGCTTCCCGGCGTGGCGACGATGACGTTCTTCGTCGACCGCGCGATCGCCGCCGTGCGCCATCCGGGAGCGGGCACGTTCGCACTGCTCGTCCTCGCCGTCGCGCTGATCTTCGCGCTGATCTGGATGCTGCGTCGCAAGCTCGGTGTACGCAACGGCCGCGCGGCGGAGCCGCGGCAACTCGCCCATGGCAGTTGAGGCGCCCGTCGCCTCGGAAATCCATCGCGCCGCGGTGGCGACGGTGTCGCTGAAGGTCGCAACGTGGAACATCCACGGCGGCATCGGAACCGACGGGCGCTACGCGCCGAAGCGCATCGTCGACGTGCTGGCCGAGATCGACGCGGACATCGTCGCGCTCCAGGAGGTGGCCTCCACTCAGGCGCACGAGAATTTCCTCCGCGACCTCGAGCGGGCGACGCGCTGCCATCTCGCCGCCGGGTTGCTGCGCCAGCGCCGCGGCGACGATTTCGGCAACGCCGTGCTGTCCCGCTACAGGCTGCAAAGCATCAAGCATCTCGATCTCGCGGTCGGGCAATACGAGCCGCGCGGTGCGCTCGACGTTTGCATCGACGTGAACCTGCGGACGCCGCTGCGCGTGATCGGCACGCATCTCGGATTGCGCCCCGGCGAGCGCCGCGAGCAGGTACGCAGGATCATCGCGGCGGTCGAGCGTGACAGTCCGCATCCGACACTGCTGATGGGAGATCTCAACGAATGGTTTCTGTGGGGTCGCTCGCTGCGCTGGCTTCATGCCCACTTTCGGGAGACACCCCCGGCGCCGGCGACATTCCCGGCACGGCGTCCGTTGTTCGCGCTCGATCGCATCTGGGTGTCCCCCACGGGATCCGTGAAGCGTCTCGCTCGGCACGCGACGCGTCTCGCGCGGGTCGCGTCGGATCATCTGCCGCTGATCGCCGAAGTGACGCTCTCGTCTTGAGTAACGCCGGGGTGGCCGCCGTCCGCCGTGTGTTCGTCGCCTTGCTGGCCTTCGTGCAATGGGCACCGACCGGCGCATCCGCCTTCGACCTTCAGGGCCATCGCGGTGCGCGGGGTCTTGCACCCGAGAACACGCTCGCCGCATTCCGGCGCGCGCTCGCGATCGGTGTCACGACGCTGG